>QHOM01000147.1 GCA_003218785.1 Verrucomicrobiota bacterium | reverse complement strand
CACGGCGCGCGACGCAATCGAGGGGGCGATTTTCAGAGGTGAACTGGATTCCCACTGGAAGAAATTCCGCCATCGCCTGGCAGCAGAAAGACAGGCGGACGAACAGGATCTGGAGCCAGATGAGTCGGCAATCTCGGGCGCGGCAGAGGCGTTTCGTTACGAGTACGATTTGATTACTGCAGAAGAAACGGAGGCATGGCTGGAAAATCGAGGCCTCACGTTTGACGACTTCAGCGACTACTTTACCCGTCAATATTATGCCAGCGTGCTTCATGGCGTTGTTCCGGATGAAGTAGAGTATGCTTCCGCGCCGTCCGACCTCCGCGAGTTATTTGTGGCAGAATTAATTCTATCCGGAGAATTGGACCGGATGACGAGTGAACTAATGTGGCGTCTGGCCGCACGCTGCGCCGAGAAAGATCCCGCTCCAGATGCCATTGCGGCCGAAGAGCGGAAATTTTTGCATCGGAACCGGATTGAGTCGCTACAACTTGCAGATTGGCTGGAGAGGCTGGGGCGCGATTCGAAGTGGTTCAATGAAATGCTTGCGATCGAGGCGGCATATCGGACGCGTTGCGATACGCTGCTTCTTCCACAAGCGCGTCAACGTGAATTAGTAACATTGCGATTGCCTCTAACGCGATTCGAAACTGAAGTGATGGAGCTGGAATCGCGGGACGCTGCGCAGGAAGCGCTGTTTTGTGTGCGTGAAGACGGGATGTCGATGGAGGAAGTTGCCACCGAGGGAAGGTACCCTTATCGAAACGTGAATTTTGTTCTAGAAGACGTTCCCGCTGACGTCCGGCAGAGATTCCTAAGCGTCTCGGCGGGCGACGTGCTGGAACCAATCGCGCGAGGCGACGGATTCGAGCTGTGCCGCATCATTAAAAAGATCGAGCCGCAACCGGACGATCCAGTTGTTAAGTTGCGGATCGATCAACGATTGCTGGATCGGCATTTCTCCGAGCTTACCAGCAAGTACACACAGCGACGGCTCGGCGCTTCCGTTCCGGCGGAATGAAAATACAAGACAGCGAAATTCTGCGGCGTTCCTCGGTCTTCCGGTTTCTTTCTGACGAACATTTTGGCGCAATCGAACCGCTCTTGCAGGAAGAACATTACGATTTCGGTGACGTGATCGTAAAACAGGACGATCCCGCCGACTCATTCTACGTTTTGACGCGAGGCCGCGCACGCGCCCTCAAGGTCAAACCGGATGCTGCAGAAATCCCATTAGGGGTATTGAAGCCCGGCGACTCGTTCGGAGAAGCCGCTTTGTCTGAGGGTGGAACCCGAAACGCAACGGTGCGCTGCAGTACGACCGTAGACGTTCTGCGGATCGACCGCGAAGACTTTTTGCAGCTCGTCCGCCGCGTACCTGAGTTGAAACAATACGTCGAGACGACCGGACGCAACCGGGCCCTGCAAAGTTTCCTTTATCAGTTCAGCAATTTCGGCCGGCTCCCGATGCCCGTGTTACGCGGCATGATCGACCGATTAAAACCTATCACAGTCGAAAAAGGCAATCTGATTATTCGTGAGGGCGACGACGCCGGGCCCCTCTACGTACTTCAGAAAGGACGAGCGCGAGCCTTCGCCGGAATCGACGGACAGAAACGCAATCTCGCGTTTTATCGCGAGGGTGATTTCTTTGGTGAATTGTCGATCCTGAACGGATCGCCACGTGCGGCGTCGGTAGAGGCGTTCTCGGATTGCCAATTGCTCTCGCTTGAACCGAAGTCGGTGCAAGATCTGCGACGCCGGTTTCCCGAGTTCGATAAACTGCTGAGCGAGCGGCTGGCACTTTACCAGGCAAAAACAGAAGCGCGCATCCCACTTGATTTCACGACCGAGCTGCTTCCTGCGGAGACACAGGTTCACGACAAAGTGGAGCTGGACGGTCAACAACCGTCTGCCGAACCCGAGGAGAAGGAAGAGCCGTTCGCTGACGAGCAGGGCCTGTTCCGCAAACGTGGCAAGCGCATCCGCAAAATCGACCACATCATGCAAATCGACGAGATGGATTGCGGTGCGGCCAGTCTCGGAATGATCTGCCGGTACTTCGGCCGGAAGGTAAGCCTGGCGCGCATTCGGCAGCTCTGTCACACGGCAACCGACGGTACAAGCCTGAAGGCGCTTTCCCGCGCTGCAACCGAACTTGGGTTGGCGGCTCGGGCGTTGAAAATCTCGCTGCGCAATCTCCCGCTCATGCCGCTGCCGGCCATAGTGCATTGGGAGGGTAATCACTGGATCGTGTTGCATGATGTCGGTGAGCAGTTTGTGCGTGTGGCGGATCCCGCCTTGGGGTTGCGGAAACTTCCGCGTCGTGAATTTGAAGCGAAGTGGACCGGTTATGCGGCGCTATTCGATTACACGCCAGCATTCGAACGGGCCCCCGAAAGCAAGCCAACACTGGCGTGGGTTCTTCCGTTTCTGGCGCGCTTCAAAGTCATCTTGCTGCAAGTAGCGGGGCTGGCCGTCGCCGTCAGCTTTCTCCAATTACTCTTCCCCGTGTTTACACAGATGGTCGTCGACAAAGTCATTGTCGAAAACGACATCGGCCTTTTGAAGATAATCATCCTCGGCATGTTCGCAGCGCTCGTCTTCGTGCAACTCTCCACGCTTGCGCAGGAATATTTACTCGCGTTTGCGGCCGTGCGCCTAGACACGGCAGTTCTCGATTTTTTGAGCCGAAAACTTCTTTCCCTGCCGATGAGTTATTTCACAAGCCGTCGGACAGGCGACATTCAACGGAGGCTCGATGGTGCCAGGCAAGTTCGGGAATTTGCCGTACAACAGGGAGTCGGCGCCTTGCTCGCAGCGGTCTTTCTTGTAGGCGCAGTCATTTTGATGGCCATGTACAGTCCGCTGCTAATGCTCGCGTTCCTGGCGACAACACCTCTCTACGTCGGACTAATGATCTTTTCGGTGAAGGTGCTTCGCCCGTTGTATCAGGGTGTGGAAGAAAGCCAGGGCAAATACAGTTCCCATCAAATCGATGCGATCAAAGGGATCGAGGCAGTGAAAGCGGCGTCCGCCGAGAGCGCATTTCGTGACACCATGCTGAACGAGTTTCTTTCCGTCTCGCAAAAGCTTTTTAAAGCGAGCTTTATCGTGATGTCGTGGGACAGTGTCCTGCAAAGCATCGGTCTCCTTTCCACGGCGATTTTCTTGTGGGTTGGCGCGACGCAAGTCATTCACGGGCAGTTAAGCGTGGGCGGGTTTGTTGCGTTTAGCTCGCTGACGGCAATGGCCTACGCGGGAATTTTGCGTGCCCTCGGGGTTTGGGACACCTTGCAACACGCCTCTGTCCTCCTGAATCGGCTGAACGACATTTTCGAACAGGAGCCGGAGCAAGGTCATGATCGTTCTCGGCTCGGCCCGGTGCATAGCCTCGAAGGGCGCATCGAGCTGCGCGCAGTTGCAGCGGCTGTGGGAAAACGACGCTTATTAAATTAATTGCCGGCCTGTTCGAGCCCACGGAAGGCACCATCTTTTTCGACAATGTCGATCTAAAGACTCTTAATTATCGCGACGTCCGCCGGCATATCGGAATGGTGCTTCAGGAGAATCACATATTTAACGAAACGATCGCGCGCAACATTTCGTTTGGTGATCCAGAGCCAGATCTCGATCGGGTTCTTGCCGCCGCCCAAGCCGCCGCTGCCCACGACTTCGTCATGCGCCTGCCGCTTGGTTACGAGACAAAGATCGGCGAATCGGGTCTTTCTCTGTCCGGTGGGCAAAAGCAGCGCATCGCAATTGCGCGAGCGATCTATAACAATCCGCCGGTGTTGATCTTTGATGAGGCAACGAGCGCCCTCGATACAGAATCCGAACGCGCGATCCAGGACAATCTCGGTCGATTAATGGCTGGTCGCACGACGATTGTGATCGCCCATCGATTAAGCACGATTCGCGAAGCGCATTCGATCGTGGTGCTCGAACAGGGCAGTGTCGCCGAGATTGGCACGCATGATGAATTGATGGCGCAACGCGGGTTGTATTATTACCTTTCGAGCCAGCAACTGGGAATCTAAATCAGGTTTTCCATGGGCTCACAATTGACTCAACGTGGCTCTCTCGACGCGGAATCCGAAATGTCGCCGCAGGAGCCGCCGCCTTGGATTGTCAGGACAACGGCGTGGATTTTAGTAGGGGCGTTTCTCTTTGCGTTGCTGATCGCGATCGTGATGCGATTGCCGGAAACCGTACATTGCCGGTTCATCCTAATTCCCGCCACCGGAGCCGATCCAATCCAGTCACCTCGGCAGGCCATAATTAGTAGTGTCGCGGTCGAGGAGGGTCAACCTGTGAAAGCCGGCGAGGATTTGTTCGTTCTACGATCCGACGAGATCCGGGGCTGGGACACTCAATTCCGGACGCTCACCGAAGATTTACACGGCAAGGAAGAAAGCCTCGCTCGTTATAATACCGCTTACGCTTCGCAACTTGAGATCAAGAAAGCTGAGATTGAGCAGGCGAAAAGCGAAGTAAAATTTCGCGAAAATCACGCGACCACAAGTCGCGATCTAGTCACACGTATGGAAAAACTGGCCCAAAAAGGCGGTATCTCAGAAGTTGACCTTATCAAGCTGAAGCTCGATCTGGCTGGATCCGAAAAAGATTTCAGCGTGGCCCAGAGGACTTTGCAGCAGGTGAAGCTCGACCGTGAGCGAATGGAGACAGAGCACGCGCGTCAACGGGGCGAGCAACAGTCGGAAATAGAGAAATTAAAAATGCGGCTCGGCGCTTTGAAAACAGACCTGGAAAATACCCAGCAAAACTTACTGACACTCCGCAGTCCCTATGAAGGTGTGATCATTTCCATGGATCAGCGGACAGTCGGCAGTTTTGTGCAGCAGGGACAAGTACTTTGCCAGCTCGCGCGCAAGGAGTCGAAACCGCGGGCCCGCATGACCTTAAACGAAGCTGGCCTCCCGAAACTCGCCATCGCTCAGCGCGTGCGGTATTTCTTCGAAGCATTCCCTTACCAGCGTTACGGTGCTGTAACCGGAAAACTCGATTGGATCAGTCCGTCAGCTGTTACTAGCGCTGAAGGATCGCACTTTGTCGCGCTGGGATCACTCGACCGGTATGAAATCTCTCCACGCGCAGGGCAAGTTCTGCCTCTGCGCGTCGGAATGAGGGGAGACGCGCATATCATTGTCGGTGGCCGGACGCTGATTGAATATGCGTTCGAACCAATTCGGCAGTTGCGCGAGAGTATGAAGCAATAAATCCTCGAGGCCGCCATGCAAGAGCCGCTCACCAGGCTGAGAATCGAAGACCTGACGACAAGCAATGAGGCCATGGCGCGTTGTTTGCAGCTGGCAGCGCTCGCTGCAAAGTCAGAAGTGCCAATCGTGCTTCTTGGCGAGACCGGCACAGGCAAAACCTTGCTCGCCTATGCGATCCACAACTCGTCGGCACGAGCCGGCCGGCCGTTCATCGCATTCAACGCCTCAGCGATCAGCGACACGTTGCTCGAGAGCCAGTTGTTCGGTCATGAGCGCGGTGCTTTTACCGGCGCCCAACAAAACGTTAAAGGCAAATTCGAATTGGCAGATAGTGGGACGCTGTTCCTGGATGAGATCTCGGAAATGAGTCCGCTTGCGCAGGTAAAAATCCTGCGTGTCCTCGAGTACGGCGAATTTGAACGGCTCGGGTCCGAACGAATGCTCACCTCGAATGCGCGAATCATCTGCGCATCAAACTGTTCGTTGCGCGACCGCGTGCGGCACGGAAAATTCAGGGAAGACCTGTACCAGCGTCTGAATGGCCTCACCTTGCTCATTCCTCCGCTGCGGGAGCGGCTGCAAGAACTGCCGGCGTTGATCGCTGCGGAATTGAAAGCGGCTGGATTAAAAGAAGGCAAAAACATCACGGCGATTCATCCTGAAGCGATGGAGAAGTTGCTTCACCATGAGTGGCGCGGAAATCTTCGCGAATTGAGCCATACGGTGCGCGCCATGACGCTGTTTTGCAATGGATCGGTCATTTTGCCCGAGCATGTCGTTTTTCCTCCCGATCTGGAGCCAGATCG
>QHOM01000146.1 GCA_003218785.1 Verrucomicrobiota bacterium | reverse complement strand
TGGCGTTCGATTTTCCTCCGCAAGCAAAGGCCCGCGCTCTTGAGCTGGTTAACAATTTAAAAGAGGCTCTCAGCGACCGCATCAAAACGCTGGAATGGATGGACGAGCCGACCAAGCAAGAGGCGCTCAAGAAACTTGCCGCCATGCGGGTGAAAATCGGCTACCCGGATAAATGGCTTGATTATTCAATGCTGCAGATCGATCGCGGGCCGTACGTCTCGAACGCAATCCGCGCGGGTAAGTTCGAAACAACCCGCGAACTGAACAAGATCGGCAAACCGGTCGATCCCACCGAATGGGGCATGACGCCGCCAACGGTCAACGCCTACTACAACCCCAACATGAACGAGATCGTTTTTCCGGCCGGGATTTTGCAGCCGCCATTCTTTTACGCCAATGCTGACGATGCGATCAATTACGGCGGCATTGGAGCGGTTATTGGACATGAAATGACGCATGGCTTCGACGATCAGGGCCGGCAATTCGACGCCGCCGGAAATTTGCGCGACTGGTGGACACCGGAATCTGCCGCGAAATTCAAAGAGCGTTCGCAAGCGATCGTGAAGCAATACAACGAATACGAGCCGCTACCCGGTTTGCATGTCAACGGTGACCTAACCCAAGGCGAAAACATCGCCGATCTCGGTGGCGTGAAGCTCGCCTACGCCGCTCTGCAGAAAGCGCTCGAGAAAAATCCGCAGGCGCGGGCGGGAAAAATCGACGGTTTTACCCCCGATCAACGTTTCTTTTTATCTTTCGCGACAATTTGGAAATCGAAGCAGCGCGATGAAGATTTGAAATTGCGCCTGAACACGGACCCGCACTCGCCCGCGCATTACCGCGTGGACGGCCCGCTCTCAAATCTTCCCGAATTTCAAAAGGCGTTTAATCTACCCGACAACAGCCCGATGGTTCACCCGCCGGCCAAACGCGTCAACATTTGGTGATCGCGCGCGAAATCGACATACTTGTAGGGCGTCTGTATCAGGCGCTAACCAAATCAAATCGGCGTTTCACAGAATGGAGCCGGAAGGAGCCGACGACATGGACGGGAAGCCCGCGAAAGTGAGCTTTCGGGAGAAAGCGAATCAAACGCCCTGCAATTCCAGTCTTTTGCGATCTTTCCGCTCTCCTTGTTGTCATTCCGAGCGGAGTCGAGGAATCTCTCAATATATTCTAAGTCTGCGATGAACCGTACATGTAAGCGGACAGGAGGATTCAGTCCTTAATTCGTCGGGCTCCCGTTCGACTTCGCTCAGTGCAGGCTTCGAATTTCTCCCCACCTGTCACTCTTTTACAATCTTTCCGCCCCAGGAAAGAATCTTCGCTTTCGCGCCCGCTGCTTCGGCTTCTTTGATGTTGCCCGCGCGATTGTAAAAAAGCGAGAGACTTGTCCAACCAATCTGGTCGTTAGGCCGAAGCTCGACTGCTTTTTTTCCTGCTTCGATGGCTTCTGGAAAACGCCCGAGCTTCATTAGCGCCATGCCAAGTGCATGCCAGCCATCAAAAAAATCCGGGTCCATCTGAACACAGCGCTGATATTTCTCCACCGCGTTTTCCAATTCGCCGACAGCCAGGTCGCCGTTCGCGTCATCAAAAATTTCGTCAACTGTCTGTTCTGTCGACATCATCAGCGCTGCCGCCGACACGGCGGCCACTTCAGTCTCTAGCCCTTTGCAAATTGCACGTTGGCCGCTTGCTGTCGGTCACGTAACCATTCGTAAAAGACAATTCGTTGTTTGTTATTCAAAAGCCGTTTCCCAAACGCCGCTTTCTTCTCCCGATCATTTGCGTCCGCCGACGGTTCCCGCTTTTCCAACACGGCGATGAGTCCAGTGTCACCGGACGGGAAAAAGTCGCTAATCTCGCCCGGATTCAGGTATGCCACGGCGTCCTTAATTGCAGTAAGATCCGGCGGCTCCTTCTTTGGTTCTTTGCCTTGAGCTTCCGTTGTTTCGTCAAGCAGCGAAAAAGCAGGGACCGTCTCCACCTTGACTCCTGCTTTTTGAATTGCGGTTCCGAGTCCCGCGCCTGCGGGGGCCTTCGCTGCTTCCCGCAATTCATGCACGATCTCCGCGCCTTTCGTTGACATCAGCTCGCGGGCCCGAGAATTCTTGATCGCTTCCACGATTTTCGGTTTCGCCTCTTCGATTGTGAGAGAACGCGCCTCAGCAATGCCGGCGAGATGTAAAATATAAAACCCATCCGCGACCTGGATCGGATCGCTGTTTGGTTCCTGCATCGATAGTTTAAAAGAAGCGGCGCCAAGTTGTGAATCGACAGTCAATTGCTGATCGGGCGCTGCTGCGGTGAATTCACTGGTGGTCCGAATCGGCAACCGAAACTTCGCAGCCACCTGCTTGAAATCGGTGCCTTTTTCCAACAGCGCTTGTGTGAAATCGTTGGCGCGGTCGGAAAGCTCCTGCAAAACCACGATGCGCTCTTTTCCAGCTAATTTCTTTTGCTCATCAGTTAAGGCCAGAGTGATAAACTCGACCTTGCGTTTTTCATCGGTTTTGAGTTCAGCCTTGTGCGCTTCATAATACTTCTGCGCATCCTCATCGCTAACTGTGATATCCTTGGCAAAATCAGCGGGCCGCAACCGAATGACGCTGACATATGATTTGTCGTAAGCCCGCTCGTAATCTGCGTTGATCTCTGCTTGCGGCACCGATACGCCGGTCGCCAGAAGCTGTTTAATTTGATTCAAACAAAGCTCATCACGAACCAATTGTTCGATGTGTTCCTCGGCAAGACCATTCGGTGCCAGCGCATTCTGCACAAAATCGCTGAACTTCTTCATCTCGAAACCCGACTCACCCTGGAATGCCGGTAACTTCCTCACGACATCGGCGATCTCAGAGGAATCCGGACGGATGCCAAGCCGCGCAGCTTCGTGACGCAACACCAGCAAATTCAAAATGAATTCCACATAAGTCTGGTTCTGGTTCTGGCCGGAACCGGCCGTCAGACTCTGCACGAAATCGAGCATCCCAAGCGCCTGCGCCAGATTGAACAACCGCACCGTTTGCTGGGCTTCCAACATCGAAACGTTACGATCATAGACGCGAGCGAATTGATCCGAGCGCATCGCTCCGTAATCCGGCCGTTGAACGAAGTAGAATACGAAGGGGATCGCAAGGATTGCGATTACGATCATCAGCCAATGACGATGCTTGCGCAGTAATTTCATCATAACGAATGTCAATTGTAGAGGTGACCGTCCTCAGCCGCAAATCGGAGCCGGAACCTGTATGGGAAGCTGTCAGCTTCCCAA
>QHOM01000145.1 GCA_003218785.1 Verrucomicrobiota bacterium | reverse complement strand
CTGAGGCCGATGATCTCTTGCAGGAAATTTTCATGGAGATCTGGAACCACGCTAAAAATTTTTCTGCCAAAAAAGGCAAACCGCTCGGCTGGATGGTTACTCTGGCGCGGCGGCGGGCGATTGATGGGTTGCGGAAGAAGCAAGCTTATGCTCGCGCGGAGCAGCGCCTGCAAAACGAAACCGAACAGCAGCCCGATGCCTGGGTTCATTACGCCACTGCAGAAGAAATCATGCTGGGCGACACGCGCGTTCTTATACGCAAAGTAATCAACAGACTTCCACCAGCCCAACAGCAGGCAATTGATCTGGCATTTTTTCGAGGCATGAGCCAGCGCGAAATCGCTGCAAAAACGAATACTCCATTAGGCACGGTAAAAACCCGGCTTGAATTAGGACTTAAGAAAATCTATGACGGCCTGAAGGAGCTAAGAGATGAACTTTGAGGAATTCCAAAACCAATCACGGCTCTATGTCATTGGGGCGCTCGAGGAGAAAGAGCTGGAGGAATTCGAGAGAGCACGGAAAAAGTTCGGCAAAAAGGCTGAAGACTTCATCACTGGATGTTATGAATTACACGAAGCATTTGCGTTGAGTTTGCGCCCAGCGAAAGCTTCTGCCGCAATCAAGGAACGGCTCATGTCAATGGTGCGGGCACGGAAGCCGGCCTAATCCCCGGAACCCTTCTCCCAACCACCCAATTCGCGCAGGATAAATTCTTGAAGAAAACCATAGCCTGATTAAGCGCACTCAGCCAGGCATCCGCGTGTTTCGAAGGAATGCGCAACGTGCTGGCAATTTTTTTTTCGTTGCCGTTTAACTGCTCCAAATCCGCTGCTACCGTTTCCGTCGCCGTCTGAAAGAGCCGCCGTAACTCAGGTTCCACATAAAGTTTCCATTCTGCGCAAATCTCCGTTTCTGTCCCGCTCGTTGGCGGGCTGAAGAGGCGTTTTTCGGCAGCCGGCGTACCCTCTGGATTAGCGCTCGCCGGGATTTGCCGAAGGAGTTCGGCAAGAAACGGATCCAGCTCAGAGATCTCGATCTCGTCGTTGCGTCGGCAAATTTCCATATCAACTGGCTTTTTCGAGTGTGGCGAGCAGGAGATAACCATGCAGCTGCTGCACATAAAGTTCCGCGCGTTCGCGCATGCCGCTCCACAGAACCGACCGCCCTTCGTGATGCACCTCCAGCATATGGCGTTCCGCTTTCTCACGCGGATAACCGAAGACCCGTTGGAAGACCATGGTCACGTAGGTCATTAGATTCACTGGATCGTTGTGCACCACCACCTGCCATGGAAGATCAAGATTTTCTTTCGAACGCGTTTCCTTTTTGATCGTCGGCTTGTCAACCGTCGACGGCCCCGCATTTCTCCAAATAGGAAACGTAGTAACCGTTACGTTTTTAGCCATCGCCACCTCCTCCCAAAGTGGCTCCGCATTCATATGCAGAAGGCTAACATACGCCGCTTTTGGTTCAACCAGCTAGGGGGGTGTGCAGCTTCACGCGTAGCCGACAGGCCATCGAGGTTAGTCCGCTCTACCTATTGCCGGTGGCGGCAGCGAGAATTCGTTTTTGCATCCTCTCCATTTTGCGTGCGTCAGTCTGCTTTCGATCATGGAAGCCGTGCAAATGTAAAAGGCCATGAGCGATGTACAATCGAAGTTCGCGTACGAGCGAATTCCTGAAGACGCGAGCATGTCGTCGCGCTGTCTCGACGCTGACAAAAATTTCGCCGTGTTGAAATGTCAGCACGTCCGTCGGTCCCGTTTTGCCGAGGAATTGTCGATGCAATGACGCCATCCGGCGATCCGAGATGAGCCAAATGAAAACTTCGCGCAGTCGGGTTAAGTCCGTCGCTTTCTGGTTGTGGAGTCGCAGACAACAGCGCATTGCTTTTGCAGCGAACTTTTCAAGATCGCCAACGTTAACCGGGATAGTTCGCTGAAGGTTGCGCACGCTGACTTCCGGGGACGGCGCGGATTTTGATTTGCTCCTCATGAAAGTTGTTGATCTTGTTCACGCCGACGCGCGTCGAGCAATTTGAGCAGCGCATAAACCATTTCGAGTCGCGGCGTGTGTCCGCCGGCAGCGGCAGCGCGGCGCAGTGGTTCGCCCCAAATCGCTTGGATCTCGACTGGTTTGCCCGCCTCCCAATCAAGCAATGTGGAAGGCTTGTATTCGCTCATTGTTTCTGCCCGTTTAATTTGCTCGAGAGCTGCTGCGCTCTCTAATGCATGTCCACATTTGTTCGCGGCGTCGATCACTTCGCCCATGAATGCGCGCGTCATGCGATACAGCGCCTCGTCAGCGAGAATGGTGGCGGTGTCGATCCCGCCGGCCAGGATCGACAATCCGTTAAACGGAATATTCCACACGAGCTTGCGCCAGTGCTCGAGTGCAAGATCTTCAGCGACGCTGCACTTGATCCCGCACCCGGAGAAGTGCAAGGCGATCGCATGCGTACGTTCGCTCGGTTTGCTTTCGTATTCGCCAATCATGATGTGACCATAATCGTAACGCTCGACTTCCGTGCGCGAAACGCGGCTCAAACAAATGAAGCAAAGCCCCCCAAGCACACGTTCCGCACCAAAATACTCTGCGAGAAATTCTTCGTTGCCCAAGCCGTTCTGCAAGGTGAGCAGCATTGTCCGCTCATGCAGGAGCGGAGGGATATTGAACCGCAAATTAGACAGATTGTCGCAGACTAAATACAGAAGAGCCTCGACTTAAAATCTACGTTAATCTGCGAAATCCGTGGAAATAATAGCTATGCTGGCGGGCGCGTTTCGGATTGGAAATTCCGCGTGATCAAGCGCGCGCCTTTGTTGAACGTAAAATATGCCCAAGCCCATTGGAAAAGCACGGCGAGGCGGTTGCGAAAGCCGACCAGAAAAATGATGTGCACAAACAGCCAAACGAGCCAGGCTGGGAGCCCGCTCAGATGCACAAGATTCAAATCTGCAACCGCTTTGTTCCGTCCAATTGTCGCCATGCTGCCTTTGTCCCAATAGCGGAAGCGCTGCGGTTTGTGCCCGTCAATCATGGCCAAGATATTGCGCGCGGCGTGACGCCCCTGCTGCATGGCAACCGGTGAAACCCCCGGCAAAGGCTGTCCCGTCTGATGCGAAAAATTTGCCAGATCACCAATTACCTGGACTTCGGGATGCCCAGGAATAGTAAGATCGTCGTTAACGAGGACACGGCCGACGCGATCGACCGGTGCGCCGAGTGTTTTTCCAACGAATGAGGCATCATTGCCGGCTGCCCAGATCTTCACATGGCATGGAATAAACTCCTCGCCTATCTGCACTCCGGCCTCGGTGAGATTGGTCGCGCGCGCGGCCGTCCGCACTTCCACGCCCAGGTCGACAAGTTGTTTCAACGCACTAGCCGATAAATCTTCCGGATAGGCAGCTAGTAAACGCGGTTCGCCTTCGATGAGAATCACGCGTGCCTGGGATGGATCGATATGGCGAAAATCCTTAGCCAACGTATAGCGCGCGATCTCTGCAATTGCGCCGGCCATTTCCACACCGGTCGGTCCCCCTCCAATGATCACAAAAGTCATCGCCGCCTTGCGCGCCGCTTCATCCGTGATTTTTTCCGCGTACTCGAATGCCATGAGAAGGCGGCGTCGCAGCTCGATTGCGTCCTCGAGACTTTTTAGTCCCGGCGCCAATTTCTCCCATTCGTTATGTCCGAAGTAGGAGTGCCGGGCACCAGTAGCGAGGATGAGAAAATCGTAACAGAACTCCATATCGATCGTTTTAATTTTCTTTGCCTCGACATCCACCGATTTCACCTCAGCAAGGATTACCTCTACATTCTTGCATTTGCTCAACACAGAGCGCACTGGCGCGGCAATGTCGGCCGGTGACAGCGCGGCTGTGGCAACTTGGTAAAGCAATGGCTGAAACAGATGGTAATTCGTGCGGTCGATCACAGTGACGCGCACTTTTTCACAGGCGAGCTTCTTCGCTGCCTCAAGCCCACCAAATCCCGCTCCAACAATCACCACTTGCGGTTTTTCGGCCGGGGAGTTTTCCATGGCATAAGAATGTTCGCAGAAGGAAAACCTAAGCGAGGATTTATTGTAGTCGCGTCGCTGCCTGCCACGCCTGGTCCAGCGACTGCGGAACAAAGGGGTCCGGCGCGCGACGTTGAGCTGTTTCGAGCACACGCGTGCCACGTCGCCGGGTGGTATTTCCAAAGCTACGAGGTAAAAAGCAGAGCCGACCAAGCAGCAAAGACAGTTGTCTGCATCGCAACCAACGCTATCTTTCTCGCCCTATGCCGAAACCAATTGCCCGCAGCAAGACACGTAAGTCAGTGGCAAAACGCTTCAAGATCACCGCGCGCGGCAAAGTGTTAAGATCACGCTCATCGCGCAGGCATTTGCTTTCCGCCAAGAATGCAAAACGCAAACGCCACCTTAGTAAGGCGGCACGCGTGGACCGTACGGATGTCGCCCGCGTCAAAGTAAACCTGCCATTCGGCTAGCATCGTTTGGCGCGTTGCACTAAAGC
>QHOM01000144.1 GCA_003218785.1 Verrucomicrobiota bacterium | reverse complement strand
AAGGACACTGTGCGACCCGATTTTCGGATCATCGTTAAAATGCAATCTGAACTCTGGAATGAAGGTCTGCGCGTGGCGCGGCTCTTCGAATTGCAAAAGCAGCGTGAAGCCGCTGAAGCGAAATCAACTGGGGAATCGCAACCCGAAAGCAACGGCGACGACGATGAGGATAACGAGTCGGCGCAGGATGCATTCGGCGCCGTGCTCCCTAGCGGATACGGCGGCGGGAAATGGGGCAAGTATCTGCGTGCGCCGGATCTCTATTTTCAAATCATGCAGCGCTACGGGGATCGATTCGTTCAATTCGGAGAGATAGCAACTATTCGATTTGGCGTGAAGAGCGGCTGCGACGCCTTCTTCATGCCGCGTGATGTCAGCGCTAGGTTTCTAAAGGAATATCCAACGACGAACGAGTGGAAAGACGCTCCGATCTATTCACCTTGCAAGCGCACAGAAGTAGAGACCGGCAACGCAAAGCTAATTATGGCCGGGAATGGGACGGTCCATCCGATCGAATCGAAGTATTTGGCGCCCGAAGTGCATAGCTTGATGGAAGTTGGTGGACCAATGATCGACGTAGGCGCACTGAAGCACTTAATCTTACTCGTTGCGGATAAGCTCAGCGATCTTCGCGGCACTCATGTCGGAAAATATCTTCGTTACGGAGAGAAAACCTCGTTCGCATCTGATAAGAGCAGGGCCGTCCCGGTACCGAAGCGTTCAACATGTGCTGCGCGTGATCCTTGGTACGATTTAACCTACACAAAGCGGGGCCATCTTGTCTGGCCGAAATCACAACAATATCGCCACATCGTGCCATTCAATTCGGCGGGACTCATTGTGAATTGCAACTTATATGATGTCACCGTCATCGAGCAGGTTTTGAGTCCTCCTAAGGCTGTCGCGGCCGTTTTGAATTCCACACTGGTTGCCCTCTTTAAAATATACTTCGGTCGTTACGCTGGTACAGAGGGAAACTTAAAAACCGAGGTGATCGATGTAAATCTCCTCGAAATCCCTGATCCGCGCTACGCAACGCGCGAGATCGCTGCCAAGTTAACATCTGCATTTGACCGTCTCTGCGGACGGCAAACGCAACCGATGGTCGAGGAGGTTTTCATGTGTTGCCGTTCTTCCGAGCGAGCGGGAAAAATGAAGCAATCGCCGATCGCTCTTCCAACAGAATTGGAAATGCGCGACCGGCGCGATCTCGATCCTGCGGTTTTTGAACTAATCGGCGTCACCGACGCCAAGGAACGCGAAAGGCTTTGTGATCAACTTTATTTCGAAACAGCCAAACATTTCCGCGAGATACGCATCGTCGAAATAAAAAAACAGGAACAACGCGCGAAATCACAAGGGCGAGGATTGCGAATCGACGAACTCGCGCTCGATGTGTGGGATGCGCTTACGGAGGATGAACGGCTCTCAATCCCAGAGTGGATTGAGAGCAATTTTGCACACAATTGGCTGGTGACGATACCAGATGGCAATCCGAAGCTTCCCGACGCGGAGGATATGCTTGATGCAGCGACGGTATTCTTCAGCAGCACAAAAGGCGCGCGTGCGACGCGGTTCGTCTGTCCCACTCGTGCACATGCAGAAGTGGTCTACCAACTAGGCAAACTTGGGATTCGGGGAGATGTTTCCTTACCGAATCCCGCCGAAAAGTTGGCAGGGGACCTGTCTTGGCGGCTCTCAAGCATCGATCGGCGCGTCGATGAACTGGCGCGGAGTCGCTCCACCGACGAGTCGCGAATTGAGGATTTGGCCGCGCTTCTCAGGCATTGGATGATACTTGGCAAACCAAAAAATACTTAGCGCATGGTTATGGTGACATGTTAGCAGCGCCGCGCCCGCACCGCCCAGAGGTCGGTGGCTACAGCGCCGTTAGGACTAAAACCTCACCTTCACGCCGCCATATGCCGCCCGGCCCAGCGCAGGAAAACCGAAAACCTCCGCGTAATGTTCGTCCGTTAGGTTATCGATCCGCCCAAAGATCGACAGATGCGAATTGATTTCATATTCCGCCGCAATGTTTACGAAGTTGTAGTCTTCAATGTCAAAGTTCGGTCCGCCAAAATTCAATTCTTCACGCGCATTCACAAATTTTGCTTCCGCTGTCGTGCGCAACCGCTTGTACCAAAGATACGACGCCGAAATGTAAACTTCGTTCCGGGGCCGCCGCGGCAAACGCGCGCCCTGCGGCTGCGAAATGTCTGCCGATGAAGTTTTTTCCGCATCGAGGTAGGTGTAGCTCGCCGTGAAAATGAGATCGACAATAGGTTGCGCGCGTAATTCTGCTTCGAGCCCCTGCGTTTCGGCTGCGCCTAGGTTGAGTGTTTGGAAAAGTCCGTTGAATCCGATCACGTTTGACAAATCGTTGTGAAAATAAGTCGCGCCGACGGTGACGCTCCGGCCGCCGCCGGACCAAAGCTCCTGCCTGACGCCGATGTCCCAACCGAGATCTTTTTCGGGCTTCAATCCGAAATTGTTCCCAAAGATTTTGTCCTGACTGCTGGGCGGACTAAATCCCGTCGCCACACTTGAATGCAGCGTTGTGTTCGTCTTGTCGATCTTGTAACTGCCAGCAAAGCGATAAGTCCAGACGCCGCCAAATTGATTGAACTGATCGAAACGCCCACCAGCGACAAAGATCAAGTTGCTAATCGGCGTCACGGTCGCTTGCAAATAGCCAGCAATTTCTTCTGTATGATCGCTCACGAAGGTCGGTTGCGGCCCAAAAATCTGTAGAACGAATGGCCGCTCCTGCCCGGCGTTGACGCGGCTGTAAAAGAAACCTGATGTGAGAGTCAGCCAGGAAGCCGGGCGCAAATCGTTTTGATAATCGACGGTGGTCCGCTCAAACAACGCACGTGTCGGACCGACGAATCCGTCCTGGTTC
>QHOM01000143.1 GCA_003218785.1 Verrucomicrobiota bacterium | reverse complement strand
ATTGGGACCCCTCGAGGTCAAATCCATATATCTGGGTATCGCCTCCGAGAAAACCGCCGGCAATATAAGGCGAAAGAGTAACGCGCTGACCGCGCCGGGTAAGCAAGGGATTATCGCGCCGGTCAAATACAAGACTGCTAAAGATTTTGCTCTCCACAGTGGAGCCTTCTTGCGACTGGATCGCCTCGGATGCGCTTGGGTCCACATTGAAAATATCAACGTCCTGCAGTTGATAGCCCAGGGTCGCGTAAATAAATGCGTTGATCGGTTTGCGCAACTCGATCGCAAACCCGTAATTGCGCTGGTCGTACTGCGCGCTCAAGTAGTTTGCCTCGTCATAAAAAACCTGACCGCTCAGCGCCAATCGCCGATCGAGGAAGTATGGCTCGGTCAACACAAGAATGAAGTCCTTTCGTTCCGTGCCGTACTGGATGCGCAACCTGAATTTTTGGCCCGCGCCCGTAAAGCCCGGCCAGTTCAACAAATCGAAATTGCCTTGCGTGAGTTCCGCGAAACCGACTAGCTTGTCAATCGTGCTGAATCCGCCACCGAAGGTGAGCGAACCAGTCCGTTTCTCTTGCACCAGGATGGTAAGATCTTTGCGGCCGGGTATGTCCGTATCTTCCGGGTAAGTTTCGACCTTTGCAAAATAACCGAGATTCTCCAGGCGTTTCTTGGTCGTGTCCACGCGAACGGTGTTGAAGACATCTCCCGGCGCAAGGAGAACTTCGCGACGAATCACCTTGTCCTTGGTGCGCGTGTTACCGGCAATATTGATCCGCTCGACAAACGAGCGGTCGCCCTCCTCGATTTTATAATGCACATCGATCCGGGCAGGCCCGGCCGGCGTGCCTTCCGGCAAAACCACAAGATCGACATAACCGCCGCTGCCGTACGCATCGGCCACTGCTTTCGCATCATCGCGCAACTGTTTCGGCGAATAAACGCTGCCCTCCTTCATTTTTAGCAGGGCACGAATCTTTTGCTCCGAGGTCGCTTGGTAACCCGAAATCGTCAACTTGCCCACGTGATATTGCGGACCTTCCGCAATCACGATCGTGAGAATCATGGGACCATTCTTGGTGCGTTCCTTGCGCGTATCCTTGATTTGCACATCAATATAGCCATGGTTTTGGTACCACTCACGGATCTTGTCCAGATCCTGTTCCAACTGCACTTCATCCAGCCGTCCGGACTTATCGAGAAAGTAAACGAGCGTTTTGCCCCGCGTCTTCATCTGTTTGCGCAAGACCTTCTCGCTAAAATGCTCGTTTCCCTCAAAATGGATCTGGCGCACAGCCCCTTTTAGCCCCTCGTTGACCGTGAAAACAACGCGCGCTGTGCCCCGCTTCTCGTCAATTGGATCGACGCGAAACTGAACGCTAACGTCGTTGTACCCACGTCCCTGATAAACTTCGACAATTTTTTGGCGTGCTTCATCCAATTCTTGTTCGTTCACCGGCTGATTGAGCTTCAATTTGATTTCTTTGCGCAGCCTTTTCGCTTTGACCTGTTCGGCTCCATCGATTTCGATTTCTCGGACGATAGAACGCGTCTGCACGGCAACGATTACCTTCACGCCGTTGCCTTCCGGCTGGGCGAAGATGCGAACGTTTAGAACGGAGCCAGTTTTGTAAAGGGTCTCAATATCCTGCTCGACTACTTGATCCGAATACGGCTGGCCCACCTTGGTTCGCATTTGCGCCAGAATCCGTTCCTTGCTGACCGTCCCGGGCCCGGTGTACTGCACGTCGATTGACTTGATGATGGGAGGCCCCTGAGCTGCCTGGGGGTTCTGTGCTCGGGCCGATATGGCGCCAAGCAGCGCGCAAATGGAGGCGACCCAGATTGCAAATGGCGCGGGGCGCATCCATCCGGAAAAATGTCTCATAAGTTAAGAAGCGGAGTCTCGCGCAACGAACCCACGCGGGACAGGCGGCTATATCGGAAATAAGAGGGCAATCGTCAAGGCGAGATTTTGCGGGGGAAAGCGGGCGGTTTGGCCACAAACAACGCAACCGGCGTTTTTAGTTCAAAAGCTCGTACCAGTTATTTCGCCGGCGTGGCTCGTAGCCGGCATCGCTAATGAGCGATTCAATCTCTGTGGCGTTTAGTCGAAATGTCGTCCCCGCGCTGCTCACGACATTCTCCTCCATCATCACCGATCCGAAATCGTTCGCGCCATATTTGAGCGCGATTTGGCCAATCCCCGGACCTTGCGTTACCCAGGAGCTTTGCACATTGTGGATGTTGTCCAGGAAAATCCGCGCAAGCGCTTGCGTCCGCAAATATTCAGTCACGCCAGTTGGGTGCTTCACCTTCAGAACGGCATGCTCCGGTTGAAACGTCCAGCAGATGAACGCGGTGAATCCGCCGCTGCGATCCTGCTGGTCACGGATACGCCGCAAATGCTCGACCCTGTCTTCAATCGTCTCCACATGACCGAACATCATTGTGGCGCTTGATCTCAATCCGAGCTCGTGCGCAATCTGCATCACGTCCAGCCATTGATCGCTATTAATTTTCAGCGGCGAAATTTTTTTGCGCACGCGATCAACCAGAATTTCGCCGCCGCCGCCTGGAATTGATCCGAGCCCCGCGTTTTTGAAGTCGGAGATCACTTCGCGCAGCGGCATCCGGAAGGTTTCCGAAAAATGCTGGAATTCGGGCGGGCTAAACCCGTGAATATTGATGTGCGGATATTTCTCCCGAATGTGATGCAAAAGATCGACATACCACTGGAACGGCAGTTTCGGATGATGTCCGCCCTGCATCAGGATCTGAACGCCGCCTGCGGCTGAAAGCTCATCGAGCTTCTGATCGATCTGCTCGAGCGAAAGCACGTAATGATCTTCGTCTTTCTCGGTCCGATAAAACGCGCAGAATTTGCAGTAAACATTGCAGACATTCGTGTAATTGATGTTTCGATCGACGATGTAGGTCACGATCTCACGGCCGCGCCCGCCGTAGCTTTTCGACTTTGCCAGATCGCGCCGCGCATTCGCCAGCCCGCCCAATTCCTCCAGCGGGAACCGATAAAGTTGCAGCGCCTCGTCCGAAGAAATCCGGTCACCGGCGAGAACTTTTTCCGTCAACGCATCTCGATTTAGCGACACCATTCCCTGGCCATTTTATATGACGGAGTGGCTCATTGCACGTAGATCATTCTGATGAAGCGTCGAATAGCAATTGTGGGCGCCGGCGTGTCGGGGCTTACTTGCGGCGTTCTTTTTGCCGAACACGGATATCAGACCGCGATTTTCGCGAAAGAAACCGGCCAACAAACAACCTCCGCGACCGCCGCAGCACTTTGGTTCCCTTACGATGCCGAACCGGCCGAAAAGGTGATCCCGTGGGCGCTCGAGACCTACAAAGCGCTTGTCGATCTCACCAAAAACTCGCGCAGCGGCGTTTCCATAATCGAGTTGCGCCAATTTTCCAGGACCAGTGAAATCCAAATTCCGGAGTGGGCGATCCCACTTGGCGCTTCTGTCATTCCGACCGTCCCTGCATTCAAAGGTGGTTTCACACTCAAGGTTCCGCTCATGGATACGACGATCCGTTAAATTTGAAAAACTCGAAGATGTCAGCCCAGCTTTTGATCTCGTCATCAACTGCGCTGGCATCGGGGCGCGTGAACTCGTTCAAGATATCGACCTCGAGCCGCACCGCGGCCAAGTAGCCATCGTTCCGAAGATCGATAATCTCTCCTGCGCGATTGTCTGCGACGATCCGCCCCTCATGTACGCCATCCCGCGCGCAAGCGACTGCGTCTTCGGCGGCACAAACGAGCTCAGCGACAATCTCGATGCCGATCCAACAACGACGGCCCGCATTATCGACGAATGCACTCGTGTGCTGAAAATCCAGAATCCGCTCGTGCTGGCCGAACGCATCGGTCTCCGTCCATTTCGTAAATCAGGCGTTTGCCTCGAACGCGATTGCCTGCCCGATGGGCGAACCGTCATTCACAACTACGGCCACGGGGGCTCCGGCTTCACCCTTTCTTGGGGCTGCGCGCAAAAAGTGTTCGAACTCGCCGAAGAATTGCCGGGTCAGCGTCGGTAATGAGCCCGCCCATTTTTAGGAATTGCCAAAAGCGCTGAGACCTGCCGCCAACATTCCTCGTAAGTTGTGCCGTGCGTGCTCACTCGATGTGAGCATCACAACTCGCATGGTGATTACCGGTTTACGTCAGCGCAATCGCCTGGAAGGAGCTGACTACGTCGTCTGGGCCTTTTTCAGCGAAGAAGCTTTCGTAATATCCCGGGCCGAGGTCCCAGGAAGGGCCCTTGTAATATTCGTCGCGATAAAACCGCCAGACCCCGCTCACTACGATGAGACAACTGATCCGGTCGTTCCAGAAATCACCGACATAATGAAAACTAAGGTTTGTACGTGCGTAGGCCCCGGCGAATCCGATGTGATCGTAAAGCACGATCTCCGGCAGCCGGATGATTTCTTTGGATGGCTCCACTTTTACCTTGCCGGCGGCGCTCGCGTGATAACTCAGCGGGCCTACTGTCCATTTCGTGTCGATGATACAGCCGTTGGTCGGCGACAATTCAGTTTTTGCTATTTGTCTCATAAGCGGCAGATGTTTGTTACCTATCTTGCACCAATCAAACCGGGGCTGTCGAGCAGATTGAACCGCGGATTTCGCGAATTCAACGGATAAAGGGTTCTGTTTGATTTCATCATCTGTCCTATCTGCGTAATTCGGGGCTAAAATTCAAATGATATGTTCGCGATTGTCGGAGCGGAGCCGGATCGTTTTCGTCTGCAAATCGTGGGTCGCACGGATGAAGCGCACGGTTTTACTTTTAGCGCGCATCAAAACAGAATGTGTCGTGGCCTTGGTACCCTGCCCTTTCACACCGCGCAGGAGTGCGCTATCGCTAATTCCTGTCGCGCAAAAAATAATGCTTTGCCCGTTGGCCAAGTCGTCGGCCCAGAAAACGCGATCCAAATCTTTTTTGTAGCCGTCGTCGATTAGTTTCTTTCGTTCCTTTTCATCGCGCGGCCACATTTTGCATTGCATCTCGCCCCCGAGACATTTGATTCCCGCTGCTGCCAGCACCGCTTCGGGCGAACCGCCGATGCCCATGTAAAGATCGATATTGCTCTCCGGTAACGACGGCGCCATGGCCGCGGCGATGTCGCCATCGCCAATCATGCGCAACGACGCGCCCGCGGCGCGAATCTCTTCGACAATCTCTTTGTGCCGCGGTCGATCGAGCATCATCACGACCACGTCTTGCACTCGTTTCTCCAGCGCGCGCGCGATGATGGCGAGCGTCTCGGCAACCGGGCTCTCCAGCCCAAAGGTGTCCCCACGTTTCTGCGTATATTGAATCACACGCGGCCCATATGATAACTTCATCATGTAAAACGATGGGACATCCCGCAGCGCCACCTTCACGCCTGCCTCGGGGCTGGCTGCCGCGATGCAACTGATCGAATTCGGCGCGCCTTTGGAAATGTTGGTCGTGCCGTCGATCGGATCGATGGCGATGTCAAACTGAGGCGAACCGGGAATCCAGGTGCCAAGTTGTTCGCCTTTGAAAATGCCCGGTGCCTCATCCTTGATTCCTTCGCCGATCACGACCTCGCCGCAGATGTTCATCAAATCGAACATGCCGCGCATCGCGTCGCATGCGGCCGCGTCAGCTGCTTCCTTATCGCCGCGGCCGAGCCACCGCAACGAGTTCAGCGCCGCCGCTTCCGTCGCGCGCACAAAATCGAACTCGATGATGCGCTCGATGTCCTGATAATTCTGTTTCGGCAGTCGCAGAGCCACGGAGTGTCAATTTTCACGCATCTCGCCCATTATGACAAGAGGAGCGCCGCGCAGGACAATGCAGGCTTGATTTTGGCGTGAGTTTTTACTTGAATCGCGGTATGCTTCCTACTCGGGATGAAATGACCTCATTGAGCGCGATTGGCGGCACTGCTCATCACGGCGCGGCGGCGTTTACTACCACGCACTGGAGCGTGGTGTTGGAGGCGCAGGGCGAATCGCCCGCGGCGCAGCAGGCGCTCGAAAAACTTTGCCGCACGTACTGGCGACCGATTTTCGCTTTTCTTCGGCGACAAGGCCTTTCAACGGAAGAGGCGGAGGATATCACCCAGGGTTTTTTTGCGCAGCTGTTGGAGCGCAAAAGTTTCGACGCCGTTCGCAAGGAAAAAGGACGCCTGCGTTCTTATCTGCTTGGGGCACTGAAATATTTTCTGGCCGACGAGCAGCGCCACGCGATGGCGATCAAACGTGGGAAAGGACAGCGGCTCATCTCGTTGGAAGAACTGCGCGCTGGCGAGCAGATCGAGATGGAACCGGCAGATCCGATAACTGCCGAGATGATCTACGAACGCCGGTGGGCTTTGACGGTTCTGGAGCAGGTGCTCGACCGATTAAAGAATGAATACCGGACGGCAGGTAACGCCGCGTTATTTGA
>QHOM01000142.1 GCA_003218785.1 Verrucomicrobiota bacterium | reverse complement strand
ACGACGACGCCGTCCGGAACTCGACACCCGGTTACAATGACTTTCCGGTCGGACCCGTCGGTGTTGACTGAATGAACCCGGCCACCGCTTGCTTCGAGAAAGAACAAGCGGCCAACCGGCGTGTTATTGCGCGATGTGCGCGTCCGTGGGGCACTTTGTGTTTCAGTAATTGTTTTCATCTAGATTTCTTGATTCATTCCTTTCTCAAGTTTTAGAAGATCGACATTTCAGAATTTGTTAAGCTGCGCGCGTTTTTGGTTGCGAGATGGCGCTGAAGTTCGGCTTACGTTTCTCAAGGAAGGCGCTGAACGCTTCTTTGGCTTCGGCCGAGCGCACTCGCTCGGAGAATTCCTGATTCTCGAGTTTTACCGCGCGTTCGAGTTGCTCGCGCGTTGACGATCTCATCAGCCGCTTGCAGGCCTGTAGCGCGGCGGGCGCTTTCTCCGCCAATTGGCGCGCTGTGTCAGTCGCGGTGTCGAGTAATTCCTGATCGGGCACAACTCGCGTCACCAAACCAAGCTCTGCGGCGCGTTTGGCATCGAAGCGTGATCCGAGCAGAATGAGCTCGGCCGCGCGCAGGTATCCGCTCCGCGCTGGAACCGTGTAGCTCGTTCCGAACTCCGGAACCAGAGCGAGATTAACGAACGGCATTTGAAATTTTGCGCTTTCGCCCGCAAACACGAAGTCGCAGTGAGTTAGCATTGTGGTCCCGCCTCCGATCGCGGCGCCTTGGACGGCGGCGACAATGGGCTTATCGAAATTGATCAGTGCATCAATTAACTCAGCTTGCGGACTCTTGCCTGGACCGGGCGGGTTCTTTAGAAAATCTTCTATGTCGTTGCCGGCGCTAAACGAATCTCCCGCGCCATGCCAGAGCACGACGCGAATTTGATCGTCTTTCGCGGCGGCATTCAACAGGTCAGCCAATGTGATGTACATGGCCGACGTCATTGCGTTTTTTCTCTCCGGCCGATTTAACTCGACTCGCAAGATGCTTCCGGAACGTTCAGAAATAATGTCACTCATCGCCCACCTCCCATGGTTGCCTTTTCCGACTGCCGAACCTGCGGAATCGCGCCGCTTGCGCGCAAGTCATTGATTGCTTTCGCGTCGAAACCTAGCTCAGCAAGAACTTCGTCGTTATGTTCTCCGATTTTTGGCGCGCGCTTGGCCGGGACCTTACTAACGCCATGCACCTGAATAGGACTGCTAATCGTCGAGTTCAGCTTGTCGCCGGCGCCTTCGAGCGGAACGACGATGTCGTTCGGTCGCAGTTGCGGATCGTTGATGACTTCCTGCGGATCACGCACGGCGCCAAAGGTGACATGAACACCATTGAAAACTTCATACCAATGCGACATTGGCTTGGAGCCGAAGATTTCATCTAGCATTGCCGTCAGTTGCGGCCGGTTCTCAGCCAGTTTCTTCGGATCGGAGAATCGCGGATCGGTGAGGAGATCCTCGCGACCCATCGCTTTGAGCACGGCAGGTATCTTGTCCGGCGTGACGACAAGAAGGAACCAGGTGCCATCGGAAGAGCGATACACATTCAAAGCCGCATTTACCGGATGCGCGCGATCGTGCAGCCCGTAGAAATTCGCACCGCACAGGGCGGCTTGGATGAATACACTGGCCGACCAGACTCCGGCAGCGAGGAGCGAGGTAGTAACATAGGACCCTTTGCCGGTGCGTTCGCGACGATAAAGAGCCGTCACAATCGCTGCATAAATGGCAACGGCAGTCGCATTGTCACCGCTGCCTGCGACTGGCCACGTCGGCGGCGATCCAGCATCACGGGTCATGGATAACAAACCGCTTCGTGCCCAGTAGGCCGTGATGTCGAATCCTGGAAGAGAGGCGTCCGGACCCTTCTCGCCGTAGCCGGTGAGATCGGCATAGATCAGACGCGGATTCCACTGCGCGACATCGTCATATTCGAGTTTCAGTTTCTTACGTGCGGGATGCGGTGTGTTGACGATGAAGACGTCAGCCCATTTGACCAGGTGTTCGAGAACCGCACTAGCGCTCGGAGACTTCAGATCGAGTGTGAGGCTGCGCTTGTTGCGGTTAGCGAGCTGGAAGGGATAAGCTATATCCGAATTCGGTTGCGGCGGGATCTTCTGTCCGATTCGCCACAGCTCGCCTTTGGGTGGCTCCACCTTGACGACGTCCGCGCCAAAGTCGGATAAGATTACGGCAGCGCCCGGGCCTGCGATGAAGCTTGCGAAATCAACTACTTTTAGTCCTGAAAAGATATTGTCATTAGGCATAAGTAAGTCCTTTGTCTTATTGGTTCACTTTCCTTGAAACTGTGGTTTGCGTTTTTCGAGAAACGCCTGTGTACCTTCCTTCTTGTCGTCTGTGCCGGCGCAAAGGCCGAACAGAGAAGCTTCCAATGCCAAGCCTTCGGCCTGACTCGCTTCCAATCCCTTGTTCACCGCTTCGAGCGAATACTTCACAGCCACTGGAGCATTTGCGAAGATCTGATTAAGCATTCCTTGAGCCCGCGTGATCAGTTCCGCGGATGGGACGACTTCGTTCACCAACCCGATGCGATAAGCTTCCTGCGCGCTGATCATTTCTCCGGTGAGGATGAGCTGCAAGGCGCGACCCTTTCCGACCAGTCGCGGCAAACGTTGCGTTCCACCGCCACCGGGGAGTACACCAAGCTTTACTTCCGGCTGCCCAAACTTCGCGTTCTCCACAGCTACTCTGACGGTGCAAGCCATGGCTGTTTCGCAGCCGCCGCCGAGTGCGAAGCCGTTGATCGCTGCGATGACGGGCTTACCAAGATTCTCGATAAGGTTCAGAACTTCCTGCCCGTAACTACTCGATTTCTCTGCTTCAACTGCCGTGAGGTGAGTGAGCTCGCTGATATCGGCGCCCGCAATGAATGCCTTGTCGCCGGCGCCGGTCAGGATAACGCCACGCACTGCGGCGTCATCCCGCGCATTCTCGAAAGCTGCTCTTAAGTCTTCCCACGTTCTCTTACTTAGCGCGTTGAGAACCTTGGGACGATTGAGCGTTACATACGCAATAGCCCCTTTCTTGGCATACGAAACGTTTTCAAGACTTAGTTCTGTAGCAGTTGTGTTCATAAGGTGAATTTTGGTTTGAATTTTTGTTAGTTCGTTGGGTTTTGGTTACAGAAAGGCGCTGAGCCCGGTGATCGCCTTGCCAACGATCAGGTTTTGCATCTGGAAGGTGCCCTCGTAGGTGTAGAGCGCTTCACAATCGTTGAAGAAGCGAGCGACCTTGTAGTCGGCCACGATGCCGTTACCGCCGAGAATCTCTCTGGCCCACGCGACTGTTTCACGACACTTGGACGTGCAGAACGCCTTCGATAAGGCCGCATGGGCGTCGCTGAGCTTGCCTTCGGCATGCAATTGCGCCTGGCGCACGATCAGGCACTGTGAGGCCGTGATGTTTTCGATCATCCGAGCCAGAAGGTCTTGAATAAGTTGGAACGAGGCGATCGGTTTTCCGAACTGCAGACGCTCCTGGGAATATTTAAGCGCAGCCTCGTACGCGCCCATCGCGCAGCCCGTCGACATCCAGGCCACTGCGTAGCGGGTCATCTTCAGCACTCGCGCAGTATCGCGAAAGGAGTTACCGCCCTGAAGACGATTTTCTTCGGGCACTCGCACATCCTTCAACGTGATGTGGCCGTTCTGCACGACCTTGAGCGCGACCTTGTTCTCGATCTTGTCGACGCTGAAACCGGGTGTCGTTTTGTTCTCGACGATGAAGCCTTTGACCTGGTTGTCAGCAACGTCTCGCGCCCAGATGATCGACACATCGCACCAGGGAGCATTGCCGATCCAGCGCTTCTCGCCGTTGAGTATCCAGG
>QHOM01000141.1 GCA_003218785.1 Verrucomicrobiota bacterium | reverse complement strand
TCCATCGGCCGATTGCAAGAGCAACGCGCGCTGGCCGATGGCGAATTCCGGGTCGGTACCGATGCCGATAAGTTGCGGCGCTTCATCTTCGAAGTGGTTGTGATGATCGGCGGCCAGGCGTGCGAGCGTCGTCCACTGCTGGCCGCCGTAATGAACGAATTGCCGCTCGTCTTCGCAAATTGTGCAGCGCGGCGGCGGCGTGGCAGTTGCGTCAAACTGCGTTCCGCATTGCACGCAGATAAAGTTTTCCATCGCTTTGTGAACTTAGCGCACTGGCGCGATAATCCAGTCTCGAAGGAAAATCGATATAGAGGCGCGGCATAGCCAAGCGCCCCCGCAATCCCATGAGAATCTAAATTTTCTTCGCTAGCGTCGGATGACATCGCGAACAAAACTAATCTGATGAAAAATTATACTAAGATTCTGTTTTCGGTTCTGGCGGCGGTGATTTGCACGGCAACTTTTGCCGCCGACAAGCCGAGTTGCAAAAAGAGCGGCAAGAATTGTCCTATGAACGACAACAAGGAGTGCAACTGCGGGAAGAGTTTGCGACTATTAAGTGGGAGGACCGTCTCGCTCCTAAATCGTCATCAATGCGACGATTCTTCCTCTTGCTCTTCAAGCCGCGCTTTTTCCAGATTCGCTGCGGCGAACGGAGCGACGGCTATAGCTAATCTTTGTGCCGAATCGAGCCCGCGCCGGTGATGTGTTTTTCGATTGTCTTCGGATTGCCGGAGTAAGTGACTTTTCCCGCGCCAGTGATTGCCACTTTGAGTGTGTTGGCAACTGCAATTTCAGCGTCACCAGCGCCCGTGGTGGAGATTTCGCTGGTTTTTGTTTGCAGGCCACTCGCCTTTAACTCGCTCGCGCCAGTCATATCGGCAAGGAGCTCGTCGACGCTACCATCCAGTGTGACCTGCGTTGCGCCTGTCGATCCCACAGCGAATTTCGGACCGGCGATTTGATTTGCAATGAGCTTCACGGCACCACTAAGCTTTGCCCCGGCGCGCGTAGGACTTGCGATGACGACCTTGATTCCGTGCGTCGGCCAAATTTGCTCGTGCGTGCGCAAGCGCAGTGTGTCGCCGGAAATGTGATTATCGATGTAAGGAAGAAGATTTTCATCCGTCGTGATCCGCAGGGTGGGCGCTCCATTCTGCCATTCGATTGTGAATGCGCCGCTGGCGTCGATGTTGGCAAAGGCGCTGATCATGCGTTCGTCGGTTTTGATATTGCCGTTGCCTCGAATTCCGACCCACCGGCAGCCAGCGACCAGCACGATGCATACAGCCAGAAATACAAGCGTGATCTTCTTCATGTGAATGTGCTTCCTGTTGTTAAGATGCGACAACGCTCGACTCTGGATTCAAAAAAATTTCTCTGGGATAGCTTTCGCTGAAAAATCGCTGAAGCATAAATCCGATGTAACTGTGTAACGATTTCACGAATCACGCCGACGCAGCTGTCATTCACTTCGCAATCTTCAGCTTCACCGTCTCAACTAGAACGTCGTCGACGTAGAACTCCGCGCGATAATCGCCGAGGGCCCAGCCATCGTCGGGCCGCGATAGGGTAAATACTCCGTGAGCAGTTGGACTCTCGGCAATCGCGGAAGCTTCGTCGACTTTATAGTCCGGCGGAGCATCGTCGCCGATATTCTCAGCGATCCAAACCGCGCGCACCTTTGCGCCTTTCCGTAGGCGCTGTCCCTGCCAGCGGACATAAATCTGAGGTGTATCCGACGAAAATGTCGTGGTTGCCTTGCCGAACTGCTCCTTGGCAAGACTCACGGAAAGGTTCTTCGGCGCTGCGCCGGGTTTCACCTCCGGTCTGTCGACGATTTTTGGCCGTTCTGCCAGTTCGAGGGAAATGCGCTGGAGCAAATCGCCATTGCTGGCGCGCATGGTTGTAACGTCTTTGACGATTCCAGTGCCAGTCGCGAACCAGCGGTCAATTGTCATCGGGCTGGGCGATGTCTGCTCTCCGCGAATCCGGAAAGCCTGAAATTCTCCTGCCGGTACTTCGATATCTTCCTCTCCGATTACTTCGTATTGCTGATGCACTTTCAAGTCGCCGACCTGGCCATCGAAACTCCAGTTCGCACCCTGCTTCAGCGGCATGGCGATCATCGTCTGCGGCGGACTAAATTTGACGAATTCGCCGTCGACGGTAATCCGCGCCCAACAAATTATTCCGTGTTCGTCGACAGTAAGAAGGTCTGAGCGTGTGATCACACCGGCCCGGTGCATCTCAAATTTGAGAAGCTCCTTCCCATCGACGTTTTCTGTTCCCTCGATGCGGTACAAGACCGGGAGGCGAATTTTCCCGTCAGCGTCTGGTTTCAGGTCGGGGACGGTGAGTCCTTTGCCCACTTCTTCCGTCATGTTGTATCGCCAGGACATCCCAGCTGCGGTGGGAATGATCGGGTCCGCGATCGCGCAAACGAGCGGAACAACCGAGAAAATTACAACAAAAATTCGACCCATCGGAAGACGCTAGGAGACAACCCGGAAAGATCAACGTGTGACTGGCCAGCCTTGGTGCGCCTACCAATCCACGGAAATCTGGTTACGCTCGTGACCATGTTTTTCAAGTGTCGCGTAATTGTGCGCATCTTCGCGCTGATCCTATGGGCGTTTTCAGCAGGCAGCGTTCTGCCGACAGAGGAACCGAAACTCCAGCGACATGTCGTGGTTGTGGTTTGGGACGGGATGCGGCCGGATCTTATCAGCGAGAAAAATACCCCCGCGCTTTGGAAGCTTGCGCATGAAGGAGTCATTTTTCGCAATCACCACGCGGTTTATCCCAGTGCGACAAACGTAAACGGGACCGCGCTCGCCACGGGCGTTTATCCAGGCCACAGCGGCATAATCTCAAATCATGATTACCGCCCGGAAATCGACCGCAACCATTCAATTGACGTCGAAATTCCGGCAGTGGTGGAGAAGGGAGATGAATTGTCCAATGGAAAATACATTTCCGTCCCAACCATCGCCGAGCTTGTGCAAAACGCGGGCGGACGCACCGCGATTGCCACTGCCAAAACTGTCGGCCTCTTATTAGA
>QHOM01000140.1:763-4408 GCA_003218785.1 Verrucomicrobiota bacterium | reverse complement strand
AACGAAAGGCCAGGATTACAACGTGACTACCAAAGCAAACAACAAATGCTGCGACGGCGGCAGTTGTTGCTGATCCACTGATGAATCGATTTGCACAGAAACTGGCGGAGCATTCGCTTTCTCTGCGCCGTGCGCGTCCCGAGATTCTTCAGGTGAACATGGGCAAGCTTTGCAATCTGACTTGCGTGCATTGCCATGTGAACGCTGGACCAAAACGGAAAGAAATCATGACGCGAAAGACAATTGATCGGATCATTGATTGGCTGGCCAGAACCGAAATTCCAACTGTCGATCTTACCGGCGGCGCGCCGGAGATGATTCCCGATTTCCGCTATATCGTCGAGAGAGTGAAAGCGATACCCCCGTCCCGCCATGTCATCGATCGTTGCAATCTCACGATTCTGCTCGAGCCCGGCTACGAAGATCTCCCCGAATTTCTCGCCGGGCACAGAGTTGAAATTATCGCGTCGATGCCTTGTTACACACCGGACAATGTAAATGCGCAACGCGGCGAAAGCGTTTTCCAAGGGAGTATCGCGGCCCTGCAGATGCTCAACTCGTTAGGGTACGGGATCAGCCCGGAATTACCACTGCATCTCGTTTACAATCCTGTCGGAGCATTTTTGCCGCCGCCGCAAGGTGAATTGGAAGCCGATTTCAAACGAGAACTGAAAAAGCATTTTGGCGTTGTGTTTAATAAGCTCTACACGATTACAAATCTTCCGATCGGCCGCTTCGCCGCGTACTTGCGGCACAACAACAAGCTCGGCGAATACATGGACCTGCTCGTTGGCGCATTTAATCAGACTACAATCGACGGGCTCATGTGCCGCAACACTATCAGTGTGGGTTGGCGAGGCGAAGTTTATGATTGCGATTTTAATCAGCAGCTCGGGATGCAGTGGTCTCGCAATGGCGACAGCGAGGGCTTATTTCTCTGGGATGTGGACCCACCAAAGATCGACAATCGCCAAATCATGACTGGTGATCACTGCTTCGGTTGCACAGCCGGCGCTGGGTCTAGCTGCGGGGGCGCGATTGTGTAAACGAGCAACGCGGCCCAGACCTGTTAAACCCGTCAGCGCCGCGCTTCCCACAAGGAAGCGGCTACAACTAACTTTTCGATACGACCACAATATGTGCCGCCATCGGTATGATGAATTCGTCTCCCCTTTTGTATCGGCTAACCCCTTCTTCGATCGCTGCGCGAATCGCGCTGAGTTTATGTGGCGACTGGCGTGCCAGCAGTCCAGCGGTGCAAACTCCCGCATCGCGCTCCGCTTCGAAAAAATAGGTCGCAGTTGGAAGATGCCATTCAACCGAGCGCGTCTCATAGATCATCGAGTTGCCATCAAATCCGGCTTGCTCCAACACATTCCGGCATTCCTCCTTCTCGCCGTAAAGATAATGTGGCGGACCCTCGGGCAAGAGCACATTCAGGTCCGCGTGTGCCTCAATCGCGTCATTGACGATTTTGGCACCGGGATTCTCCTCTGGACCAGCCCAGACAGTGAAACCAAATCTTCCGCCTGATTTCAAAACACGGAATGCTTCGGCACACGCCTGTTCGGGGCGTGAAAGATGCAGCAAGCCAAAGTTTATGAGCACACGGTCGAAACGGGCATCGTCACCTGGCAAATCTTGCGCATCACCCTGGGCAAATCGAAGCTCGGGGAACATTGTCTCCGCGATTGCCACCATTTTCTTGGAGAAATCGATGCCCATCGGAATCGCTCCGATCTTCCTGACTGCATCCGAGACGTAACCAGGTCCGCACGCGACATCCAAGACTGACATGCCGGCTGACACTTGGGCGTCACTGATTAAATGAGGAATGAATTGCCGCGTCAGTGACGACCACACAGAGTCATATTTGTCCGCTACGCGTTCCCAGCCTTTGTGCTCGAATTGGGTAAAAGGCGTCCTCGGTTCTCACTGTGCTTTTCTAAGACTCCCAAGTTTGCCATGCTAATACAAAAGCATGTGTCACGGAAGTCGGGCACCCTGCCTGACTCGGCCGACAGGCTGCCAGCCTGCCGAGACCTGCCAGCGACCCGACAGGCAAGATGCCCGTCGCCTGAGACACGCTGGAAGCGTATTCTCCTACTCCAGCGGAAATTCGATTGGCTCTTCTTCCTCCCGCGGAACAAGTCTGTTTCGCTCGATAATTCGAGCACAAGTATTCCAGCGTAACAATGCATCGTCATTGCCAGGTGGACGAATTGCTTCCGCCTTTTCGAACCAGTTCATCGCTTCGCGGAAAAGATCATACGCCTGAAACCGGCACCCCGGAGTATTTTGGCTCAGCTTGGTTTTGGCGCGACGCTCAGCAAAGATTCCGGAGTAGTACGCGCGCTCATACTCATTGCGGATGCGCCCGAGTAGCTGCTTGATTTGTGTGTCGCTTACTCCGTAGCCTTTCGTGAAACGGTCGCTGAGCGCGAGCAGCAGTGTGATGATTGCTTCCTGATTTTCCGGATCGGTTTTGCGCACATCGAGGCAAATGCTTTCAGCTTCGGCGGGCTCGTTGAGCAAGCGGTAGCGCGTCGCTTTCTCGAGAGCAGCGGGAATTGCTTCTTTGTGGAGCCATTTGAGTTCGGACATGGGTTGAAACGTGATCCGTGAATCGTTAAATCGTTACATCGTGAATCCTGTCAAAGGCAAATCGATTTACGATTCTGGTTTCATTTGCGTCGAATCTCGCATCTCGGTTCTCGATTCACGTTTCTTCAGCCACCGCCAGAACCAGCCAAAGGGATCGTAAAACTCGTCTACCACACGTTCTTTTAGCGGAATGATCCCATTATCTGTGATCTCAATGCTCTCAGGGCAAACTTTGGTACAACACTTCGTAATGTTGCAGTAGCCGATGCCCTGTGTGTTTCGCAATTCATCGATGCGATTTTCAGTATCGAGCGGATGCATTTCGAGCGCTGCCACGTAAATCAAGAATCGGGGCCCAATGAATTGTTCGTGCATCTGATGATCGCGCAGCACATGGCAAACGTCCTGGCAAAGAAAACACTCGATGCATTTACGAAATTCCTGGACGCGATCGATGTCTTGCTGCTGCATTCGCCACGTTCCATCCAGCGCATCGGGCGGTCGTGGCTTGAACTTCTTGATTTTTTTCTTCACTCGAAAATTCCATGAAACATCCGTGATCAAATCCTTCAGCACTGGAAACGCTTTCATCGGCTCGACTGTGATCGGCCTGTCGAGCGGCAATTCGCTCATTCGCGTCATGCACATCAGTTTCGGCATACCGTTGACTTCCGCCGAACACGATCCGCACTTCCCTGCCTTGCAGTTCCAACGACATGCCAGGTCGTTCGCTTGGGTCGCTTGAATTTGATTTACGGCATCGAGGACAACCATGCCTTCGGATACTTCGGTGGTGTAATCACGAAACTCGCCGCCGCGCTTATCGCCTCTCCAGATTCGGAAGGTTGCGTTCATTCGTAATTCGTTAGATCGAGATTCGTGAATCGTCCTCCAGCTCGTCAGCATTATCATAAGCGGCCGAAGGTTCGTGCACTGAAGAGAAGCCTCGGGAATTCTTTTGGCCGCGCAGATAGCGTATGTAACCGTCAATCAGCTGCCGTACTCGCCAACCCTCTCGCTTTAGAGCACGAATTTCCTGCA
>QHOM01000140.1:0-736 GCA_003218785.1 Verrucomicrobiota bacterium | reverse complement strand
TGACCCTCGGCAATATTGTTCGTGAGAGAAAGCGCGCGTCGTACTTGACTCGCGAATCCGAACTTTTCGATCGCTGGCAATCGCTTGGCTATCCGATACATCGCTTTCCGAAATTCCCGCGCAACTTGATATACCTCTAAATCTTCAAACGTAGAGGGTTGATATTGTTCTTTCACAGCGTTGGCAGCTAGCTCGATCCATGCTTCATGGATTCACGGTTCTCGATTCTCGTTTCACGCATTCTCTTCAATCACCTGCTTCAAATAATCGGGCATTTCCGGGATCGGTTCGAGTTGAACTTGCATTGATCCGTCTGCGGCTTTCGACACGATCGTGTTCACTTTACCAAGAGCGTCGTCCCTATTCGGGTAATCTCCGCGAAACTGCGCGCCGCGACTTTCCTTTCTTTCCAGCGCGGCGCGGGTGATCGCCTCCGAAACCGTGAGCAGATTTTTCAAATCGAGTGCGGTATGCCAGCCAGGATTGAATTCGCGGTTCCCAATAACGCGAACGCCATTCGCACGATCTCGAAATTCTTTCAGTCGTTCCAGCACCGGTTTCATTTCGTTTTCATTCCGCACGATTCCGACGCTGTGCTGCATTATCTCCTGCAAATCGTGTTGAACCTGATACGGATTTTCGTGGCCAGCCCTTTCGAACGGGGCCAGCGCTTCGCGCGCAATAGTATCGATCTTGTCATTATCGATCTTGCCGTGCGAATTTCCCTTCGCGAATT
>QHOM01000026.1 GCA_003218785.1 Verrucomicrobiota bacterium | reverse complement strand
CTGCTTTTTTCCGGAAGCGTCGGTGTAAGCGAACTTGGGGTTCGGCGCTGAGAAGACGAGCGCCAACGCAGGGCGGGGACAAAACGCCGAGCACCCCAAAATGACAAAGGTAATGGTGAGAAGTTTTGGCATAAAGCGCGCGTTCTATCCAGCATATCGGCCAAGCCCGCAACTGATTTCTTTCAGAAAAAGTAAACTTAAAAGTGCAGTTTGGGAGGGGGGTTTCGTGACACTGCGGCGCTACAGTGACGAGACGAATTCGACCATCCGTCGGCGCATGTTTTCATCGGGCAACCGGCCGATTCCGCCCTGCATATTATCTTCGAGGTGACCCGGCTTGTCCGTCGCTGGGATGGCACAGGTCACCGCGGGATGTGCGACGATCCACTTCAGAAAAAATTGGGCCCACGAGCGACAATCAAATTCCGTGGCCAAACCAGGCAGTGATTTTGAGCGCACTTTGTCGAAGAGATCGCCAGCTCCAAACGGTCGATTGACGATCACCGCGATGCCACGCTCGTTCGCCAGCGGCAGAACGCGCTCTTCGGCGTCGCGTTCCATGAGCGAATAGTTGATCTGAACGAAATCGAGCTTCTCGCTGCGCATGATGTTCTCGACGTCGGTGAAAGCGCCCGCCTCGTAGTGAGTGATCCCCAGGTAGCGGATGCGGCCCTTGTCCTTCCATTCACGCAATGTAGCCAGGTGCGTATTAACATCGACCAAGTTATGCACCTGCATCAGGTCGATTCGTTTCGTGCGCAAAAGCGCCATCGAGCGTTCCATCGATTTGATTCCGCTCTCTTTACCACGAGTCCAGACTTTGGTGGCCAGAAAGAGTTTGCCGCGAATTCCGAGGGCGGCACTGAGATCGCCGATCACCTCTTCGGCATGACCGTACATGGGCGATGAGTCGATTACGCGTCCGCCAAGTTTCACGAACATCGACAGCACTTCTTGAAGCTGCCTGCGAATGTCTGACGTGAGATCGACGTCGAACGCGCGCCATGTCCCCAAACCGATTACAGGCAATTTCTCGCCGGAAGATGGAACGGTGCGCGTCAGGATCGTTGACGATTCGTTCGCCGCGCGCGTGGTAATCGGCAACACCAGAGCGGCCGCTGTGCCGCCGATAACTTTGCCTGCTTCGCGACGCGTCATCGTTGTATTGTAGGGCGTTCCTCTGAAACGCCAATGGCGTCTGGCACAGACGCCCTACAACAGCTATATCGGGGTATGAATCGCCGCCGTTTTATTAAAATGTCTGCGGCGACCGCACTTGCGCTGCGCGCAAGATCGACACCTTTATTCGCGGAGAAATCCGTGAAACCTCTGCGCATTCTGGTTCTCGGCGGCACGGGATTCACCGGTCCATATCAGGTGCAGTACGCGCTGAGCCGCGGACATAAGGTCACGACGTTCAACCGCGGCAAAACGCACCCCGGCGAATTGCCTAACGAAGTCGAGCAACTCATCGGCGATCGCAACGGCAAACTCGAGGCGCTGAAAGACCGACAATGGGACGTCGTGATAGATAACCCGACAACCCTTCCGGCGTGGGTGCGCGACGCGGCGCAGATTCTCAAAGGCAACGTCGAGCGTTACGTCTTCATCTCGACGATTTCGGTTTACGGTGACGTAAAGACCGGCCCGGACGAGAACGCGCCGACAGAAAAATACGAAGACGCCGACCCCTACAAGGAGACATTGGAGGCGATGAAAGCGTCGGGTTACAAAACCTATGGGCCGCTCAAAGCGCTTTCCGAAAAAGAAGCGGAGAAATGGTTCCCCAAAAAAACGCTGATCATTCGCCCTGGGCTCATCGTCGGCCCGCGCGACGAGACTGACCGTTTCACGTACTGGCCGGTGCGGATCGATCGTGGAGGCGAAGTCCTCGCACCAGGTTCGCCGGACGATCCAGTGCAATTCATCGACGCGCGCGATCTGGCCGAATGGACCATCCGAATGGCCGAAAATCGCGAGACCGGGGCTTACAACGCAACGGGCCCGGCGAAACCATTGGGCATCGGCGGAATGCTTGATGGAATCAAGGCCGCACTGAACTCAAACGCGACGTTCACATGGGTGGCGGAAGATTTTCTCACGCAGCAAAAAGTGGAGCCGTGGTCCGACATGCCGGTCTGGACTGGAAAAGAGAGCGGACTCGCTCGCGCAAAGATTGAGCGCGCGCTAAGCAAAGGGCTGACATTTCGGCCGCTCGCAGAAACTGCGCGCGGGGTTGACACCTGAACGTGAGGCGGAAGTGCTCGCCGCGTGGAAACAAAAATTGTAGCCGCGTCGCTGTGCGACGCGTGCACGCGGCCCGCAGGGCCGCGGCTACAGCATGAAAAAACTTTTCTCCAAAATCGTCGACGTAAAACCGAATGAAGTGCGGGCGCTTTGGCTGGGTTTCATTTTGTTCTTCGTTGTTCTCGCCGGCTATTACGTGATTCGGCCGATTCGCGATAACATCGGCGCGACGCAGTTCGAAAACCTTTGGTGGATGTTCACCGTCGTCCTCGTCGCGATGATTGTCGCGAACGCGCTCTTCTCCATGATCGTTGCGCGTATGTCGCGTCGGAAATTCATTCCGATCGCCTACCGCTTTTTTATCCTGAACCTGGTTATTTTCTTCGTGCTGATGCAGTTCATGCCTCCGGGAAAACAACCGTGGGTTGATGGATGCCTTTTTGTGTGGGTCAGCGTGTTCAATCTCTTCGCCACGGCGGTCTTTTGGGGATTCATGACGGACATATTCACGAATGAGCAGGGTAAACGGCTTTTCGGTTTCATCGCCGTTGGCGGCTCGTTAGGCGGAATGCTCGGACCGCTCATTACGGCGTCGCTGGTTCATAGGGTTAGCACCGGCGTGTTATTGCTGATCTGCGCCGGCATGCTCGAAATCGCGGCGCAAAGTATCCGATTCTTTCCCGCTGAATTTCGGCGGTCCGATTCAAAATCGGCTGAAGATGCGGCCGCTGCCGAAAAGCCGATCGGGGGCAAGTTTTGGGACGGCGTAACGCACATTTGTAAATCGCCCTACCTGTTTGGGCTCTTTCTCTTTATCTTGCTCTACACGCTGACGTCGACGTGGACGTATTTTCAACAATCTGAACTGACCAAAGTCGGTATTGTCGATAAGGCCGCACGCACCGCATTTTTCGCAAAGCTCGATCTATCGGTGAACACGCTGACGCTCTTGCTTCAGATTTTTCTCACTGGCCGGCTCATGAAATTTCTCGGCGTGACCGTAACGCTCTTATTCATGCCCGTGCTTAGCCTGTTCGGTTTCGCTGCGATGGGTCTCGTGCCGGTGCTCACAGTCCTGGCAATATTTCAAGTC
>QHOM01000014.1 GCA_003218785.1 Verrucomicrobiota bacterium | reverse complement strand
GACCGGCTACTTGCTCGGTTGCTTTACTGGTTGTTGAGAACAGTTCGCGGTGCAGGTTCGCTCAGTTCAACCTGGGCACTGACCTTTTGGATTTGCGCTGCCTGTTCGTCGAGTCGCGTAGCAAGTTGCGCCACGGTTGCTCGGAAATCCTTCTTTAGCTGCGCAATCGTCGCTCCCTGCTCCTGCACCTTGCGATGTTCTTTAAGGAACTCGTTTAGCAACATCGCGTTCACCGCTTCGTAGCGCACGGTATAGACTTTCCCTTTGTCATCGCGAGCCACCAGAGCGGGGTTCACCTTTTCGACTTGCTCAGCCACCAGGCCAAATTGCGGGATGCCATCGGGATCAAGCTCGTGCTTGTAGCGGAAGGTGACCGGATGGAGCGCTAGGATTGCTTCGCTCGCCTTATCCATTGATTTGATGTTGTCCTTGAAGCGTGCCGAAGAGGCAGTGACACCGAGCTTGCCATTTGAGTTTACCACTACCGTGCTGCCAGTCACCGCCACGCCAGAAATGCCCGCGATAAAGGTGCCAGTTTGCGGGCCTGCTGTGCCTATACGGATCTCGCCCGATTCTCCAGCCACACCTCGGTTGCCAATATCGATGTTGTTGTTGCTCGTGGTGAGATTTGCGCCGGCATGAAAACCCACGGCAATGTTGTTGCTGCCGGTTGTATTGCTACCAAGCGCTTCAACACCGATGGCCGTGTTGTCGAAGCCTGTTAGGTTTTCAGTGAGCGCTGCACTACCGGTGGCCGTGTTAAAGCCGCCGGTGGTGTTACTAAAAAGCACATCACCCCCGGTGGCCGTGTTGCGGATGCCGGTGGTGTTGTTCACGAGCGCATCATCACCGAAGAATGTGTTGCCATTGGTGAGGTCGCAGCCTTGTTGACAGGCGGCGCGCACGTTCGGTGAAAGCGCAAAGCAGGCAAGCACGAGCGCGATGAACACCAAACCGCGCCGCAAAGGTGAGCGGTTCATCGAATTTCCGATGAGTGTAGTTTTTGTTTTCATAAGACAGATCTTTCCGTTCCCCCGATTGGTTAATTGTGTGACTAGAGGTCTGAACGAGGGAAAGAAGCTGTCGGGAGAAGCGCCCTCTCTCGGATTCAGACCTTGGTTTCCAGACCTTTTGCCAAAAATCTCGCCAGCTTGGCAAGATAAAAATTGTGATGCAGATGGCTGAATCGCTGAACGGAATGATGCGCTCGACTGCGCCGCGCGAGTCGAGGATTCGAATCTCACCAGAGCGAAAGCACGCGCCGGTCGTCGCGTCGATTAGCCTCTTATTGACTGTCGGCGACCAATTGCCGCGCAAGTTTGCTCTCCTGTACTTGTTCGCTCACTCTTCTAAGCTGTGATTCTTGCGCGTTGAGGCGTGTCGTAAGGGCCTGAATCTGCTTCTGGAAGTCCATTTGTTGTTGGGCAACTGTCGCTTCTAGATCCTGCACAGTGCGATGCTCTTTGAGGAACTCGTTGAGCAACATCGCGTTCACCGCCTGGTAGCGCACCGTGTAAGCTTTTCCGTCAGCGTCGCGAGCAACGAGATCGGGGTTCACCTTCTCCACCTGCTCGGCCACGAGGCCAAACTGCGGGATGCCTTTAGGGTCAAGCTCGTGCTTGTAGCGGAAGGTCACCGGTTTAAGCGCGAGGATCGCTTCGCTTGCCTTATTCATCGGCTGAATCGCGTCCTTGAAACGTTGCGAGGAAGGTGCCACGCCAAGTTGACCGTTGCTATCTACAACAACAGCCGTGCCCGTAACGGTCGCCCCGCTAATGCCAGCGATGAATGTCGTTCTCTGGGTTCCTTGCTTACCGATGCGAATGGTGTTGGCTTCCCCAGCAACACCTCGGTCGAAAATATCGATATTGTTGCTACCGACCGTGAGGTTAAAACCGGCGTTCGAGCCTAATGCGATGTTGCTGCTGCCGGTCGTGTTGCTGCGGAGAGCGTTCTGTCCGTCGGCGGTGTTGTTGCGCCCGGTTGTGTTGCTAAAGAGGGAACCCTGACCGCTGGCGGTGTCGAAATTACCGATTGTATTGCTAAAGAGCGCTTGGAATCCCTCGGCCGCGTTGTTGAGCCCGGTTGTGTTGCTAAAGAGGGAACCCTGACCGCTGGCGGTGTTGAAGCTTCCAGTTGTGTTGCTAAAGAGCGCTTCAAGCCCGCTGGCGGTGTTGAAGCTTCCAGTTGTGTTGCTAAAGAGCGCTTCAAGCCCGTTGGCGGTATCGTTATTGCCCCCTGTGTTGTTAAAGAGCGCCTGATAACCGTTTGCCGTGTTGGCGCTCCCGGTTGTGTTGCTAAAGAGCGCTTCAAAACCGGTGGCCGTGTTAAAGAAGCCTAGGGTGGTGAGGCTGAAGAGCGCATCCGTACCCTCAGCTGTGTTGAATCGGTCATAGCCTCCGTCCGAGGAAACCGAGTCGTAACGACGACCGGTTAATCGACTTTGTTACGGTTGTTGTATTTTGGAGCTCAATCGGTTTGTGCATGTGGGTTTTCATAGTTTTTGGGTACTGGTTCGGGGGTTCATTGATGTTCTAGGGGGTTTGCGAAGCGAAGTTGTCGAGAAGTTTGCCCTAGTCTGCCAGCCGTCTCCCAGACGGTGTCAATACTATTTTTTGGCGGGACCGGCCAAAGTACGCGCATCGCTTCGTTGAATGTCGCGCAGTCCACGCTTGCCATTCACCGCGCAGTGACTCTTTCTTCCCTCGAAAACAGCAAGAGCAAAAGATGAAAAAACTTCTACCTAGCAGCAAATTGTGCTCCAGTACAATCCCGTGGCTAGATTTACACACGGGCAGCTGAGCGAATCAGCAGCGAATACCAGACGCTTTAACGGGCGTAAAGGCGGCCGCAAGACCATTCTTACACGCGATCTCGCAAAGCGCATCTGCGAGGCAATCGCCACTTCTCCACACTCCCTACAGCGCACAATCGACCTTCACGCCGAGCATAACGGCGCCAACGACTGGCCGAAACATCACACGACAATAGAAGAGTGGCGCAACAAGTATCCATGGTTCGCCGCCCTTTTTACACGCGCACGCACGATGCAAGCCGAGTTTATTGCACAGACATGCTTGGACTTGAACCCCGAGGACAAGGACAAGGCTATCTGCGACCGGCTCCGGTTTGATGTGCGGAAATGGTATGCTGGCAAGATTCTTCCCGCGCTGTATGGGGAGCGGCCGGCTGAGGTGAACGTGCAACAACAGGTTGCGGTGATCTCGCCACAGCGGCTTGAGGAAATACGGATGCTAGCATCCCGCCTTCGATATAAAGCAGGTCCGGGGAAACGTCGCGAAGCATATCGTAGGAAATCAAATCTCTTCGAGATTCCTGCTCTTTCCATGCAGCATAGAACTCATTCTCTACGACAGCATGGCCTAGTAAGCATTCATCCGATTCGTCACGAGATTTATCGAGCAGCTTTCTGCCGCGGAGAGAGTCCCTGCCATTTACGCTCGGCGATTGTTGAAGATAGATCACCTTCATCTAATCACGGTTGCTGCGGAGACGTCCGACAAAAGCGGGGTCATTAGCGATTGGTCTTAGTGAAAAGTGCGACGCAATGCGAGCAAAAACCTACCAATCCTGGAAATCGCCCTTGTGCTCGTGCGTTTCCATCACACTGCCAGCGTCATCGTAAACGCGGATCACGGCATCATGTGAGCGGCTGAAAAACTTTGCGTGACTGCGGGATCTGCTTCTCCCGCACGAGGACCCCTTTCTTCTTCCGATAGGCGAATTCCGCAAGCGTGTAGATGCCACCCTCTTTCAACAGGCGCTGTACCTGGAGAAAAATCCCGTCATTGATGGCCCACATCCGTTTCCAGTTCTGGCGTTCATAAAATTTCGGAATATCCTCAAGCGGAATCCCTCGTTCCTTCGCCTGGTTGTAGTTGTCGAACCTGTGTTTCCACGCGAGAGAAAGCCATATACTAGGCGACGTTCCGGACCGCGCATACATGCTGTTTTTCGGCACCGTGAGAAAGTAGTTGTTCGCGTGATCGAAACTTTCATCGGGAAACCGTTCAAGCGCTTTCGGATCCGACAGATCCATCGCATGGGATTCGAATCGTTCTCCCGCATTCCTCCGGATGTCGATGCCCACCGGTTGCGCTCCGGCCTCCTGCAGGATTCTGCAGTACCACGGCTAGAACCTTGCGAACTCTTTCGGTTTTATCCACCGCTGTCACAAGCGGCCGATCGGATTCCAATGACTGTCCTTGTTTTTCGCCGAGCCGCATCCGAGATCGAGCATGCGCTTGTTCGCCAAAGATGCGACGTTTGCGGAGATATGCTGGATGCGGATCAGCTCCACCTCCAATCGGTCCTCATGCAGCGTTGAGCGGTGCGTTGCCAGGAAGTCTGATGCCAGGGCCTGATAGGAGGGATCGAGCTTCATAAAAGGCGGCAGGATAGCATCCGCCGATTTGCCTGTACACCGGAGGCTATCCGATTCCCAGACGGTAAGCATGTCTTCCGGATGATCCAGAAATCTCTTGTAGAGCGAGAAATGCGCGGTGCGCCGACAGCGCATTGTTTTGCTGCTCGCAATTGGTTGCACCTATTCACGTTGCGGTGCCACGGAAACCGACGTTATGTTCCTGTGAACATCATTCACTAAGTAATCAACGGGCCGAAAGATCACCAACGAAACGGAGCAAAATGACAAACTGCGATAAAGAAGCAATCAAAACCCTTGTCGTCCTGCACGGCCAGCGTAAAGCCGCGCGCATCGCCGGTCTAAGCGAAAATACCGTCAAAAGTTGGGCTCTCCGTTACCAATGGAATAAACTGCCAAAACCCGGCCCCGATCTTACGCACCCAATTCGCACCCAGTCCCCGGCCGCGATCGTTGCAGATGAACTCTCGCGGAATAAAAAGCGTTCCCGACTCGCGCTCTCGCGCTATACCGTCGAGGCTGCCGAACAAGCGGCAGAGAGCAGCGGCGATTTAAGCTTGGCCCGCAATGTGCGCGATGTCGCGGCGATTCATTCGACGCTGTGGCCGGCGGAAAGCGGAGAAGGGATTCTGGACGTTGCTTTTCTGGTTGGCAAGATCACACCAACGACCATTGCCGACGAGAGCAATGAGCCACAAATGATCGACATTGAATCGAAAGTGTCAGAGTAGCGGATCCTGATCAAAACGAATCTGCGGACATTCGTCGCCAGCCCAATACAGTCGCATCAGACACGAGTCGCGCAGCGCCAATCCGGTCAAAACTTAAGCGAAGGAATCGCAGCGACCGCGGCACGCAAGGGTTCGAGCTCGTGATGTGTGTAAACTTTGTTCATTTCCGCCGACGTGTGGCCGGTAAGCTTTTGTCTGATTTCTTGCGCGATGCCTGCGTTTGCCATTGCGCTGTTGAATGAATGTCTCAGGCTGTGAAAGCTGAGGCTCGACAACGTTCGCTCTCCGCTTGCCCGCATCCGTTTGCCCTCAATCCTGGCTTTGTTCATAATCGCGGCAAAGCGCCCGCTCAAACCGAATCTGCCGCCAGTGCCTTTGCCAGCGAGTGATGGAAACATTGGGGCTTTGCCGATTCCCGCATTCTTCAAAAGCTCACGTTCAAGCTGTGGATGCAATGGAACTGTGACGGGCTTTCTTGTTTTGCTTGGCGTAAACCGAATCGTTTTGGTCCCCCAGTCGATAGCTTCCCATCGCATGTTTGCCACGTCACTCAGGCGTGCGCCGGTGTAGTAGCCGAGGAGAATTGCGCCCCGCCAGTCGCCTTCAGCTGCACCTAGGAGTTTGGTTACTTGATTCGCGGCGAAGGTCCCACGTTCTTCAGCGCGCACTCGTAGGCTTTCAAGCGCGGTCGCCGGATTGCTTTCGATGATGTGTTGTCGAACCGCTGCATTGAACGCGGCGCTTACAACTTTCACAGAGAGATTGGCTGTCCGCGCTGTCTTATTAGCTTTAATAATTGAATCGCGGTAAACAAGTACATCTTTCGACGTGATGTGCGCTAGTACGAGATCGGAGCGCTTGCCGAGCGATTCAATAAAGTCGCGAATCACTTGGCGATAACGATCCATCGTTTTGCCAGCGCGCACTTGCTCTTTCATGTCGAGCCAGTAATTCAGCCAGTCGCGCATCTTGTAGTTGTGCATTGGCTCGCCGGTCGTGCGCTCCAGGATTTCGCTGACGATCTTTTTTGCTTGCTGCTCGGTGAGCGTGCCGTTTCTCGCATGATTTTCGGCGCGCTCGATTGAAAGACAGACTTCCCACGCTTCCGCTCTCTTATCGGAGGCAGTCTTTGGTGAACCGTCGTTTCGCTTCTCGCCTCTAAACGGTTTGATTGTGACCTTTGTTGATTTTTTCAGCCGTTGGCCGGTTGAGCTTGTGTAACAGCAAATCCAGTAAGGGCTGCGAGCGCGAGAATCTTTCGTGAGGCTTGGCATGGAGTCAGAACATAGTCAGAACATTCGCCGGTGTCAATGATGTTCTGACTTGTCTTTTCTAACTAAATAACATGGATAGATTCTCGGCGGTGAATCTATTCGCGGGTTCGATTCCCGCCCCGCCTCGGTAATCTTGAGAGACGGCCGATACGGCTCCGTTGCATTCGAAGACATGAAGGCTGCAACCGCGGCGAGCAGTTTCTGAACTGGCTGCCGCCGGGCCAATGACTGCACCCGCGCAGGCTTCGAATTAATTCGGCGCCTTAGCAGGAATACGATCTGGGAGGTTTCGAAGCGCATCGTTTCCTATCGCAATCACGTCACCGCGAAATGGCGGCGCCGCCTTGACCGGATACTGCGGTCGTAAGACCGCAGATCCTTGCGATACAAGCGCAAGGGAAACGAATATAAACACTCCTGCGAATTTCATGCTCGTCGCTTTTATCAAAATCAATCGCCATGGCAAGGAAAATTTTTCGCGATCTCGGTAATTAACGGCGCTGATCCGCCAAATGACGCCGGAAAAGGGAGCACTAGCCTTGACTTCTGATCTTTAAGCTTTCCGCATTCGTTAGGGTGTTTAGCGGATAAACACATATGGCTAATCGTCGCGCGAAGATGCTGGGAGTTGTTCGCACAGACTACAAATATAAGTCTGTATTCCGAATCTACGCCGCATCAGCGTAATTCGTTGTTCGCCTGGAATTATTTTGAACCTTGAGTCGCCGCCAAGCCGCACTGGATCACCCGTGACCAAAAGGTCCGGTCTCAGATTCAGGTTTCCGATTTCGGGTTTCGGATTATTTTCCCCGTCAATGCCACAGTTTGCTTATCGTGCACGTAACGCACAGGGCGGCCTGGTTGAAGGCGTGCTCGATTGCCCGGATCGAGCGGTTGCCATTCGGCAAATTGAGTTGCAACGATGTATTCCGATCCGGATCGAATTAGTCGGCGCAGAGCCCAAAGCCGTACATCGGGACGGTGCACCCCCGGCAGCTGCCACGCAAAATCTGAAAATTCCGCATGGCCAGTTACTGGTTTTTACGGAACAGCTCGGCCATTTGCTGCAAGCGGGAATGACGCTCGACGAAGGATTGTCGATCTTGGAAAAACGTTTGAAACAGCCACGCGTCCAGCAAATGACGCATGCGCTGCATCAGGCCCTAGTTGACGGTCGCAGTTTCTCGCGGGCATTAAGCGAGTTCCCACGCATTTTCCCGCCGCTTTACGTAAACATGGTGGCGGCTGGTGAAGCGAGCGGCGCGCTGCCGCAGATTCTTCTCCGGCTGGTCAAACATTTGATGCAGGCCAAAGATTTGCGAGATCGCGTGCAGCAAGCGCTGATTTATCCGGCATTTCTCGTGTTTGCTGGCGCAATTCTGATCACAATCTTCATCACGTTCATGGTACCGCAACTGACCGGTTTTATGTCGGAAACCGGCGGTGCGCTGCCATTACCCACGCGCATTCTATTGCACATTCATCATGCGATCACGGGATATTGGTGGGTTGGGGCGTTGCTCGCGATTGGTGCGATTATTGGGTTCCGCGCGTTTGTCCGCACTGATGAAGGACGCATCACATGGGACCGTTTTCGTCTCCTCATCCCCGGCTACGGGCGTGTCATCCGGCACCGTTATTACGCGCAGTTTTCGCGCACGCTTGGAACACTGATAGAAAACGGAATCCCCTTGCTTCGCTCCCTCGATCTCGTCACCGAAATCGCAAGCAACCGATTTCTGGAACTGAAACTAGGAGAAGTCCGTCGAGCTGTAATCGATGGCGCGACACTGTCCGCCGCATTGCAGGAGCAAAAATTGTTTCCGGATTTGCTCACTGACATGATGGCAGTCGGAGAACAAACGGGACATTTCGCCGAGGCAATGCAATCCATTGCTGATGTTTATGAGCGCGAACTTGACCGGACTGTCGCAGTAATCTCGCAACTAATTCCGCCGGTCATTATCGTGGTGATTGCGGTCCTGGTTGGCTTTGTCGTTTTCAGCATTCTGTCGGCGGTATTCGAGATGACACATAGCTTGCAATTTCGGCCGCATTAAAAGCTTGCAATTCCGGGCCACACCAAAATAATCTCGGGCGCCAAATGTTTCTTCCCCTCTTGTTTTTGCTGTTGTTTAGCGCGATTTCCCGCGTCTGGGCACAGGAAGCTTTCAGCGACGCTTTGCGACCCTCGAACGATGCAAAGCTGGAACAGCCGACGCCGGAAAGTGCATGGCTGGATCTGCGCCAGAACTCGCCCCGTAATTCGACACCGCAGGCCGCGCCGCCATGGGTTGAAGCAGTCACGCTTCTTCGGGAACAATCGACGGGGGACACGATGCCAAAGAGCGTCTTTCGCATCCGCGTCACGCAACCGAGCGCAGATTATCAAGTCCTGTTTTTCCGGTTATTTTTCGATGACAAACCAGGTCAACAGCCGGAGCTAATCGCATGGGATGAATCCGGCACACACGTTTTGCGCTCAGGCGCACTTGGGTCTGGAATCAATCTGCCGAGTTCCGATTCGGCGATAATTCCGATGACAGGTGCTTCGACCGTCGACATCGAGATCCCGGGAGATGGAAAAACTGTGCGCGGGGCGTATCTCGATTGGATGATGAGCAGCGATGTGGTTCATCCGCTCGGCTCCGAACGTCGTGACGTAATTCCGGAGCCGTTTTCATCGATGCCGCCGTTGCATTCTGCCAATCAGGACGCCGAGCAATTCGGAACTGTCACCGCAACACTTGCGGCAGAGACAATCCAGATTGGTCCGGATATTCAAGAAAGCGCGGCGTTTCAATTTGCGCTGGAGGCCCAACCGCTGGCGGCGCTATTGACTTTCGAAGTCGCAAACCCGCGCATTGATGTTCCACCTGAGATTTATCTCAACGGTGAGGATGTAGGGCCAGTTTCTCTGGCGTTGCCGGAACTGGCTGACCCCGGTTATCGCGGGGAAATGGAACCGCTCGTCAAGCAAATGCAATTCCAATATACCGGCTGGCTGCGGGCGCAAAAAATTGTACCGGTCGCAAGCCTCAAAGCCGGAACCAATGACCTGATCGTCGTGAACGGGACGGGCAGCGGATCTTCTGCAATCCGCGCCACCCAGATTCAATTAAAATATCTTTGGGACAAGGCGGATTATCTTCTCAAAACCGGCCACTAGAAATTCACGGAGATCCAGCTAGCGTACGGACGAACCAGATGAGAGGTTCCTCGTCTGCTTAGATGACCATGAAAAGAAAACAACAGGGCTTCACGCTGCTTGAGATTATGCTCGTGGTTACGATCATCGCCCTCTTGCTTGGCACGGCGATTTACAAACTGGCTGGCAACGTGGAGTACGCGCGACATACACGTGTTCAGGCTGACGTTCAGTCAATCAATACCCAGCTGAAGCTTTATGAAAGCATGAACGGTTTTTACCCGAGCACTGAACAGGGCTTGCAGGCGCTTGTGACCCAACCCGAAACCGATCCAAGGCCTACACGCTGGTATCAGTTATATAAAGAGTTGCCAAAAGATCCCTGGCAGAACGATTACATTTACCTTAACCCCGGTCTCAAAAATCCAAACGGCTACGACCTGTATTCCGCAGGACCCGACCGAAAACCAGATACAGCGGACGACGATTGGGGCGGCGGATAGCCGAGCTGGCGATCGATCTGACCTTCTGCTTCACTTTTGGCGATTTACAGATTGTTGGGGAGCTTCGGATTCCGTTGAATCACCCCGCGCACGTGCGGACGAGGCGCCTGCAGCGGGACTGAAGGCGGCACCATGGGAGCTGGCCGCCCAGCTACGTTGGGTTGGTTGGGCACATTCGGCGGAGATTGCGACAGAAGTGCCTGATTAAACGTGATAGTCGCGAAATTTCCGTCCTTGCTAATTGTCACCTTAGTCGCACCCACGCGGTCCGACCATTCGATGTTAGCGATGCCATAGCCGTCAACTGGCTCTGCGGTGCTGAGATATTTCTTGAAATTCTGATCCGAACTCGAAGCGATCGTAACCAAGTCGCCTTCTGGCGAGTGCGCGGCGTTGGCCACGTAAAGGTCCTTCGCAAAATCGGGCGTTGCCGAAGGCAACGCAACCGCCGTGGCAATTGCGAAGGGTGAGTGATCCACCATCCGTGAGTAGCGATCGAAGTCAAACCGCGGCGGCAGAAGATCCTCGGCCCGGCTGCGGCTCGCACCAAGCAACGCGAAGATCGACATAAGCATGAGGGAATATTTCATAATTACTATTCTTACTATTTTGCCCGTTGCGCCGGTGCAAACCAACGAGCGATTTTGAACTTGCCGCGCATCATGGTGGGATCACTGCCATCGATTGCGAAGTTAACATTTTCGAATACGACAAAAGCGTCCGGTTGTTGCACGTCATAAAGAAAATGCACCAGCGGCGGCCATGGGCTTTTGGTTTCAATTAAAGCGAAAACCGTCTGATGGTAGGGGGTCGTTTCGCCCGAACCAATCGCGGGATTTTCGATCAAGACATTATACTTTTCGGCCACTTGCTTCAACTGGTCAAGCAGGGCGGAGGCTTCCGCAGGATTCTTTAGGGTCGGTTGATGTTTCCGGATCCATTCGTCGCGTTTAGTCCAGAGGTCTCGTTCTTTGATGTAAAGCGCTTGTTCGGCCAACGCCGATTTGCGCGCAGCCAGCTCCGCGCGGGCGCGACCCAGGGCACCAAACATCCAGCTCAAAATCAAAAGGTTCAGCAGCACAAATATCGCGCCGGCGATTATCCATGAAAGCACACGCTCGCGTGGATTCATTCGCGCGTACCAAGCCGGCATCATCGTGGTCTTCCCTCCAATCGAAACTGCGCATGGTCGTTCGGCAGAATGCGAGGCGCAGCCATGTCGAATTGAAAGACTCGCAATTCCGGATTCTTCTTTACGTCCTCGATGAATTGATAAGCAATGGCAGCCGTATTCGCTTCGCCATCGACGGAAATCTGCCGCGCGGACTGGTTGTACGCAGTGATGCGCACGTTAGAGGACGGCAGACTTTCGAAGAGATGCAGCAAGATTTCGACCGGGTAATAACGCGAATCGATGGCCGGAGCGAGCGCCTTCCAGTTTTCTTCCGTCGCGCGGACAAACTCCGTCTCAGGCGCATCGTGCGCAATACGCCGGTCAAGACGTCCAATCGCGAACCGCATGAAGCCGAGATACGCGAGCAAGAGAAAGAGAAGTGCAGCGTAAGCGCCACCTGCCCAGACGAGTCGCTTCCGCCATTCCGCTTGCCTGATCAGTTGTGAGCGGCGGTGACGCCAGCTTTCCGGCAGAAGGTTTAATTTAACCGGAGCAGGTGGCAGCTCGATGCCAACTATCTCGGCCGCGCCCGCCAGAAGTCCCTGCACCGTGTGACGCAGTTGATAGCAAGTCTCGTCCAGCAACACATTCGGAAAGGACGCGTTTATGCCTTGCAGTTCGGCGCTCAATCTCAATTGGGGCAATTCCAGTTGTAGTTGCTCTCCATTCGTGCTTTCAAGCGCTCGGGCAAGGCTCAGTTTGCCGTTCTCAGTTACGGCGTAAACAAGCGTCTCGCCTTCTGGATAAATAAGAACAGCGTTTCCCTGCGGAGCATAAGTACTCGCCCGTTGCGCGGCATAGACCGTGACTTGTCGTGGGATGTAACCTTGCTCCAGCAGGGGAGCAGCCATCTCGGCAAGCTGTTCGTTTCTGATCACGACAGCCGAAACCACACTTTCATTCTCGCTTTGCTCGATCAGCTCAAAATCAGTTGTCACTTCATCAGCCGAGAACGGCAGCACCTTCTCGATCTGGATCCGAATCATTTCCGGAAACTCTGCCGGATCGACAGTTGGCAAACGAAATCGCTGGGCAAGTACGGCCGCAACCGGCAGACCCAGCACAAAATCATCGGTCGCTGTAAGTAACGGCACGGCTTCGTCCAACGTTTGCAGCTTGCGTACATTCCAAGAGCCGTTTCGCTCGGCTGAGCGCAGGAAATTCCAGCCGTGCGCGGTTGGAATTATAAAAACGGATGTCGCCGCGGTCTCGATATCAAAGCTCCTTCCAGTTAATCAGCTGAGGAATATTACCCCCTTTTCGCACTATCATCTGCACGGAGCGTGTAACGTCACCTGATTTTCCTACACTCATAATGCGGAAAACTTGGTCTTTGAATCCGACCAGGCCTGCAATCTGCTGAAATTGTTCCGCCGTAAGGCCAAGGGCGGTCTGAACATCAGTCAAATTGTTGAACGGAACGTCATCGGCCGTTCCATCGATTCCGTCGGGGCCGCGCCTCAACTGCAGGAAGCGATCGACCGAGTCATCTCTCATGCCCGGCAAAGCGCGCAGCACGTCGCGCGACGCCCAGGCAAGATCGATCGGACCGGAGCTGTTGATCGTAAAATCTTCGTCCCAACCCGGCCGCGAAGTGAACTCAGCCCATCCAAAGATTTTCTTAAGATCGTCCACAGAAGTCAGTGGCGCATGTGGCGGATGATAGTCATCCGTCTCTTCCGGCGCATTCAAGCGATGAAGTCCCCTGTTCGGCGATACCCAATCAAGAAGAGAATCCATCATCGTGTCGAGGTCATTAAGCTCGATGCCTTTAAGCTCAAGATATTTGCGCAGAATTCCGACCCGCGTGGGGTCCTCCCCTGCGGTAAGCCAATTCAAATTTAAGCGGCCGCCTTCACCGGTAACGCGAACTTCATAACTTTCCCGGTCGCCCATTTGTCTGTGTAAATTTGGTGAGCCGGGGGCGATGCTCGGATGCAACGCAACGTCCGCACCCGACGACGCCATTGCTTCGGCCCCAAGGACACGGTTCGCATTTCCAGAAAGGGTGAGACGCGACTCAATGTCGAGCGCCCATGAAATCACCATCACGCTGAGCAAAAATAGCGCCCAAAGCGATAACATGAGCGCCGCGCCACTACGCAATTTCGAATTTCGCCTGCCACGCCGTAGCCTTGCAAAGGCGGGAATTTGGAATTTCGAGTTCAAAGAGGACATGGCTAATACGGCGTTCGGCCCAGTGGAATAATGGCTTCCCACGGTACCGATGCATCAGGGCGTCCAACGGTTAGTTTCACAAGCCGGGGCAGCCGGAAGGCGTTTGACCATCGGTCTACCCAAACGTTCATCTGGGGATCGAAATAACGGATTTCGAGACTGCTCACGTTTTTAATCAATGGCACCCAGCTCTCGTCTTCCTCTCCTATGCCGGAATCATTCTGCGGTTTTCGAAGCAAACCAAGGTCGAGCTGGTTACTACTGTCATTTTCCGGTCGCAATCGCAGCCAGACCGTAAAGTCGTCCGGCGCGTACCGCGTAAGCAGTCCGGGACCAGCACTGCAATTCCACTTTATCTCATCGCGCTCGCGATCATTAAGCTTAAACGGCTCCCCGGTCATCTTACCGCGTATTGGAGTCAAACTTTGCCACTCCGCTGCCAGAAGATCGCGCAGGCCATTATATTGCGCGTCCGCCACGCTTGCATCGGCTGAGACACGCAGCGCTGCGAGGTTCGACTGGACAAAGCGAAAAATCGCCAGCGACATCATCCCGAGGATCGCGACCGCCAGCGTGATCTCGAGTAGAGTAAAACCGCGGCGTTGGATGGTGCGCCCTCGATTCCATCTAATCCTGAAGGTTAGCATTGGTTTGTCCCTATCCGGGCCGATAAACATAAAACTTGATCTGTTTTGACTGCGAGATACCGCCACGCTCCCACTGGGCAGTCAACGTCACAAGATTGATCCCGTTAAGCTGTGTGTTATTCGGTTCAGTTAATTCAGCCGGCGCGCTTTTCTGGACCAACTTTACCGGTCCGTAGCCGCTATCGATTTTGAATTCCTTGACGCGATCCGGCACACCGCGCGCAGCCTGAATTTCCGCCATCCGATTCGATAACATCTGACGCACAGCCTCTTCTTCAGCGTTGAGCATGCTCGCGTTCAGACAGTTCTCCACTGCACGCCCAAGCGCCAAGACGCCAACAGCGAAAATCGCAACCCCAAGGAGGACCTCATAGAGGGCAAAGGCCCGAAGACAATTTCGAATTTCGAATTTCGAATTTCGGGTTTTACTTCTGTTATCTCGCCGCATAATTCGTAAGCTCAGGCCGCGCCGTCAGCGGCGAGTAATCGGCCATCCATGAACCAGCGGGGCCTTTGAACTTGACGGTTGCCGGTTCGCATATTCCCGACGGCCAGAAAATCCATTCCGCTGGATGCTTCTTTGTCAATGCTGCCGGCAACAAGAGGGTCAAAGCGTCTCCGCGATCCAGCTGAAATTCCGCTGTCGCTTTCGCTTCTTCATCTTTTGCAAAAGCTTCTGGCCGTACTACGACATTCTTCTTGCTCCAAACGATCAAGTAAGGACGACGCTCTGTCACACTTCGTTCCTGTGCCTGGCGCACAAGATTATTGAATCCATCCAGGGAACGCTTCAGCCGCTTGTTTGCGAGCACGCCATTCAAGCTCGGTACCGCCAACGCAAGCAGCAGCATCAGTATGAAGACAGCAAGGACAATCTCGATCAAAGTAAACGCTCGGAAACGTCCCACAGGCAAAATTACTCGCTTTACGACAAATCACAACACGGCCAGCGAGACGTATTCCTAGTCTGATCGCTTAAATGCGGAAGCGAGCGGAGCGATCGACCGAAGCCGTTTGCTCAGCCGCAGGTGCGCGGACGTGAACTGCGGTAAAGGCGATGGTTTGCGTCCACCAAGTCGGATCGGCGCAATAGCCGAGAAACATATCCACCAGCGTGTCGTTCAGCTTGCCGGAACTTACCAAATCACCACGAAGCTCGGTGATCGTCAGCGTCCAGTAATCGGCCCACGCAGAGCCACCGTTGTAGATCGCAGTCTCCGCGGTCCCACCGATCTGCTCCAAGCCCAACGCCGCAAGCCGCGGCGCCAGCGTGCGACCGATTTGGTAATCGATCCCTCGTTCGCGCGACCATTCAAGCCAGCCGTCCCAAAACGCGCGCACCTCCGGTGGCTCGGCGATGCTGACCGGAAGGAAATCCGGTTCAATCAACAGAAGCGCGCCACACGGCCGCAGGCTCGCAACAAGATTCGCGATCGCGGCTTCGGCATCCGCAACGTGGTGAAGCACCGCGCGAGCGGTTACGAGATCGAAGCTGCCAGGATTGACCGGCCCGGCGACGATATCGCCCTTTCGCAAATCGAGACACGGCGCGCGCACGTCGACTAGCGACAGATCGAGGTCGAAAGCCACGGCTTGACCGCCAGGAGCGACGTGCTGGGCGAGCCAGGCGGAAATTGAGCCATTGCCACAGCCAACTTCCAGTGTCCTTGCACCTGGCTTAACGACACCGAGCGACTCAATATGCCGGCGATGCATCGGATCGAGTAATTCCGACATCAACGCGAGCCGTTTCCCCTCGCCTTTCAAATGATGGCCTAGGATGTATTCCAGCATCCAACGATCATCTTAAGTAATCGCGACAGCGCCGGCAATCATCGGGTAAATTGAA
>QHOM01000025.1 GCA_003218785.1 Verrucomicrobiota bacterium | reverse complement strand
GAACCAACGGCAAATCTTCTTCAGCGTCGGAAGGTCGTCCATAATGCCGGGCAATGTCCAAGTGTCCTTCCACGACCGATGGACGCTCTCAGCCAAACGTCCGGTGATGGAGAGCCAAATGAGCAGGAGAAAGGCTGCCAACCACAAGAGGATCTGGAACGTACTTGGCGGAGCGGAATGCGTGACGCTCTGCGAATCTCGTGCCCCAGCGATAACCGCAAATGTGTTCACCATCTATGCCCGCAAGGCGTCGCTAAAAAAACGCAATCCACCGGCAGCAACCGCGTTGCGTATGTGATAAACTCCGACACAAATGAAGCCTGCTTTGCGCATCGGCATCTTCGCGACCGCGCTTTGCGTGGTCGCAATGCTTGTGTGGCAGGGAGTCACAGCGCAGGGTGCGCCCGATCCAATGCGGCCCAACACAAGCCCGACTGTCGCGTTTCTCGACATTGGCATCCTTGTCTTCCGTGAAGGGCTCGAATGCATTCTGGTGCTGGCCGCTATCACAGCGAGCATGACCGGCGTTAAACGCAGCCATCGCCGGCCAGTCGCGCTCGGAGCGGGCGCGGCGTTTATCGCGAGCTTGATCACGTGGCTCATCGCTGTGCGCATCGTCGGGTCGCTCAGCGACAACATGTCGGCGCTCGATTTACAGGCCGCGACTGGGCTTCTCGCGGTGATCGTCCTGCTCGTGATCATGAACTGGTTTTTCCACAAAATTTACTGGGGCGGCTGGATTCGTGCGCACAATCGCCGCCGCAAAGCGCTGCTGGAAAATGCGCGGGGCTTCGAAATTTCACAGCGGCATCTCTGGTGGGGATTGATCCTGCTTGGATTCACGTCGCTTTATCGCGAAGGGTTCGAGGTCGTCCTTTTTCTGCAAAGCTACAATCTCCGCCTGGGTGGCGGCGTTGTCCTCAAGGGTGCGCTGCTTGGCATCGTTCTCTCCGGCATGGTCGCAGTGCTCACTTTCGTTCTTCAACAACGTCTGCCATATCGCAAAATGCTGATCACGACCGGCATTCTTCTCGGTGTGGTCTTGCTCGTGATGGTGGGCGAGCAGGCGCAGGAGATGCAATTAGCCCACTGGATACCGACCACACAGATCAGTCGGTTGGCGAATGTCATCCCGCCGTGGATGGGAATGTGGTTCGCCATATTCCCCACAGTCGAAACGCTCGTCGCCCAATTAATTGCCGCGGTTTTGGTAATCGGATCCTATTATGCAGCTCGACATTTTGGCGGCGTCCCTCCTCACAGCGTCGAGCCGGTCGAGGAAGCACGATCGGAAGCGAAAGTTGCAATCACGGAGCAATTGGAAGCCGTTCCCTGAGGAAGATGAAGCAACTCTGTAAGGGACGCTGTTAGCGTCCCATCCACCAAGTCGGGAAGCCAACGGCTTGCGTTACAGATTCCGATCCGCCGGTCTCGTTTGATGAAAAAATTTGTCTTGCCGATCTTGCTCATGTCGATCTTACCGGCAATTTTCGCTCTCGGTGGCGTCCGCCACTTCACGTTTCTGTACGAAGCGAATACGTCGGCGGCGGGCAGCCTCGAACTGGAGAACTGGGTGACGTGGCAGCATGCCACAGGGCAAGGGCGATTCGATCAGGTCGATTTCCGTCACGAACTCGAATACGGAGTAACGGACAAATTCCAGGCAAGCATTTATGTCGCCGACTGGTTTTACGAAAACGATCGGGGACATTCCGGTTTTGCCTATTCCGATACGGCAATCGAGTTGATCTACAATCTGACCAACCCAGTTGTCGATCCTGTCGGATTGTCGATTTATGGAGAGCTAAGAACGGGTGATCGACTGATCGAGTTGGAATCAAAGTTGATCGCGCAGAAAAACTTTGGACCGCTTATCCTTGCTTATAACGCGACACTCGAATCAGTTTGGGAAGGAAATCATCTGGCTGAGCGCCAAGGTGAATTCACCCAGGCCCTTGGCGCAAGTTACGAGATCTCGCCGCCTATTTCAGTAGGAGTCGAACTGTTGCACGAATTTGTGTTTCCAGAGTGGCGCGACGAAGAAAAGATAAGAAATCTCTTCGTTGGGCCCAACATCTCTTATCGCAGCAAGAACTGGTTTGTAACGGTCAGCGCTCTGGCGCAAACGACTGATATAGAGGACGAGCCGGATTTCCAACTGCGCACAATTTTTGGAATCGGTCTCTGAAATGAGAAAACTTTCGATCTTCGTGGGAGCGATCATTTGTTTTGTTGATCTGAGCAGTTGCTCAACCACAAGTTTTGCACCTCCGCCGGTCACAGCCGAATTAGCGCGAGCCGAAACTCGTCAATCCGCCACAGGACGGACTCGCGGGAGCGAGCATGCTGATCTTACGATCTTGCGCGAAGGCCGCACACTTTTCGTTCACCGTTGCATCGAATGTCACACGCTGCCAGCGTTCTGGCATTACAGGATCGAGGATTGGCCGGATATCGTAAACAGCATGTCGCATCGCGCGAATCTGAAACCGGCTGAGCGCGATGCGATCATCGCTTACATTCACGCCGTGCGCGCGGAATAATAACAAATCTGTAGCCGCTGGCCTGTTCGCCGCTGTGAATCCGTCCCGTGGCGGACGGGCAGCGCGATGCACGTGAGATTTTCAGATTAGGGAGACCCTTTGCACCTGCCTTCACAAGCTTTGGCGTGGCAAGCAGCAAAGCGCCTAGAGGACAAGATTACAAATTCTCGCGCGATTCCAGTTGAACCGCGCCACAACTTTCCCACCTTACGCGGATGATTGGGTCCCGTTTCGGCTCTCGTCGGTCAGTTCAAATCCTTTTGGTTGCTCTCCTATTTCCTTTTTCAAGCCTTCTTCCGGCCGCGCCATCGCCTAGCCCAACGCCTCCCCGAGCCGTCGATGAAAAGTTGTTTAAAGGGCTACAATGGCGGCAGATCGGGCCGTTCCGTGGCGGGCGCGCATTAACGATCGAAGGCGTGCCGGGCGAGCCGGATACTTATTACTTTGGCGCGGTCGCAGGCGGAGTGTGGAAGACAATTGACGGCGGCGCGAATTGGACCCCGCTTTTCGATAAGGAACCTATTTCTTCCATTGGCGCGATTGCGATCGCGCCATCCGATCACAATGTGATTTACGCCGGCACAGGAGAAGCGGCCATCCGCGGTAACACGACCTACGGCACCGGAGTGTTTAAGTCCGTCGACGGCGGGAGGACGTGGCAGAATGTCGGCTTGAAAGATAGCCACCAAATTGGCGCGCTTATTATCGATCCGAGAAATGAGAACGTGGTTTTAGTTGCAGCGCTAGGTCACGCGTTCGGTCCAAATCAGGAGCGGGGAATTTTTCGCACGGCTGATGGCGGCATCACGTGGACGAAAGTTTTATCGAAGGATGAAAATACTGGCGGGATTGATGTTGTTTTCGATCCGCATAATCCGAACATCGTGTTCGCGTCGCTCTGGCAGGCGCGACGACAACCGTGGTTTTTCTCCAGCGGCGGGCAGGGCAGCGGCTTGTATCGCTCGGAGGACAACGGCGTTACTTGGAAACATCTCGAAGGCAACGGACTTCCCGGAGGAATCCTCGGCAAGATCGGCATTGCCATTTCCGGAGCCGATTCCAATCGCGTCTACGCAATTATCGAGGCGAAGGAAGGCGGTCTTTACCGTTCCGATGACGCCGGGCAACATTGGACGCGGGTAAACGATGATGGCCGGTTTCGTCAGCGCGCCTGGTACTTCAGCAAGGTCTATGCTGACCCGAAATCCGCAGACACAGTTTATCTCTTGAACACGGGACTCTTTCGTTCGGTTGATGGGGGGAAAACGTTCAATCTTTTGCCAGCGCGTCATGGCGATCATCACGGACTCTGGATCGATGCGCAAAATTCAAATCGGATCGCGAACGCCAACGACGGTGGCGCGAGCATCTCACTCGACGGAGGAAAAACGTGGACTACCCAAAATAACCAGCCAACCGCGCAGTTTTACCACGTTGCCGTGGATAATGCGTTTCCTTATCACATTTATGGCGCGCAACAGGACAATTCAAGCGTCGGTATCGCGAGCCGGACAGATTGGGGAGCGATCGGGCCCGCGGATTGGTTCGTGGCGGGCGGCGGCGAATCCGGCTTTGTTGTGTCCGATCCGCGCGACTGGCACATCATTTATTCAAACGATGAGGGTA
>QHOM01000013.1 GCA_003218785.1 Verrucomicrobiota bacterium | reverse complement strand
TCTCGATGATGATGGAAGGCCGGACCTTATTGTAGCTAACTCTTTGAGTAACAATGTGAGTCTGCTTTTCGGCGCAAGGGATGGACGGTTTCGGGGCTCGCGCAGCTTTGCGACCGGCATCGGTCCGAGTTTGATTACGTCAGCTGATTTCAACAACGATAGTAAACCGGATGTCGCGACTACTAACAGCTACGATGGCACGGTGAGTGTTTACCTTGGGAATGGATCCGGCATCTTACGTTCACCGTTAACCTTTGCGGTTGGCCCGACGCCTCACTCGATTGTAAGCGGCGACTTAAATAACAATGGCATTCGGTTGCCGACTTTAATCATGACGGCAATCTTGATCTCGTCGTCGGGGTTGGAAACGAGGCCGGTGCAGTCGACCTGTTCCTTGGCCAAGGTGATGGCACGTTTCAAGGGCCCCTCGTTTTTGCGGTCGAGTCCGACCCAATTTCCATCGCAGTCGGCGATTTTAACGGCGACGACAACCTTGATCTGGCCGTGGCCAATTTCCTGAGCAACAGCGTGAGCGTACTACTCGGCGACGGTGCGGGCAACTTCGCTACAGCCGTCAATTATCCCGTAGGCACCAAGCCAATTTCGGTCGCGGCTGCGGACTTAAACGGCGACGGTGTTCTGGACCTGGTGTCGGCTAATCTCACCAGCAGCGACGTAAGTGAACTTATCGGCACCGGGACAGGCTCCTTCCGACCGGCGGTCAACTTTGCGGTTGCGGCTCAGCCGGTCGCGATTGTCGCGGCGGATTTCAATGGCGATGGAAAGAGCGACGTGGCCATCACCGAGAATAACACCGGTATCGGCCTAGCCCTTAATAATGGCAGGGGTGCGCTGAATGATTTTCGTCTTTATGCAGCCGGAGCTCCGAGTGGTTTGGTTGCCGCAGATTTCAAGCTCGGCCGCGGGTTTGATCTGGCTGTCGTGAGCGGCGGCGAAGGAGGCTATGTCGGCACGGTTTCGTTGCTGCTCAACAGATAAGCGGAGCGGCAGAGCGTGCTTACAACGTTCAAAATAACTCCGGATCGCAAAGCAGCTTACGACGTGGTCTGCCACTCCGCGCAGAGGCAACGGTTCCGGGGAGCGAATCGAAAACTGAACGCCAGACGCGAGTCGCGTGCGCTACCGAGTTTTCCACCCTGATGGCGCGCAAATGATTAAGCCGGTAGCTCTGCGGAATCAATCAAGCCGCGACGACTTCCTTTTCGGGAATTTCACAGCGCCTCCCCGGCTCGCCGTAGAGCTCGATATAGCCGCGAATCGCGTCCTCGAAATTTTCGAGAACGTCTTTGATCCGACCGCATTATTTTTCAGGCTGATTCCTTTTGTGAACGTGGTATCATAGTTGCCGATATCGTCCGAGTTGTGGGTGATAGGTTATGAAACCGACTAGTCCCTCTGCTGCTGGCAAGAAGCGGTTTCCGCAGACTGATTACTTCTTTCATTCGGGCTTCGGCGAATGGCACGGCTATTCCTCGCCTTCTGACGGAGAGGACAGATCCGAATTCCGGAATTTCTACAATTTAGGGCGTGAATTCCGGATCGAAGCGGCGCGGGAACGGGCCAGGGAGATGATAGTGTTTGCGCTTGTCGTTCTAGCCTCAGCGTGGCCGGTGATCTACATGGTGGTCACCGTGGTGAAGTTACTGAGCAAAGGGCGCCCGTTGCAGTAGTTGCACCGGTGCGTTGTAATTTCATCTGTCGCCGGAATACCGCAAGACGATCTCGGCATGCTCCCCGAGATCACTTTGCAGACGAGCTGTCGATCTTCTGCCTCTACCGTTTGGGCCAGAGAAACTCGTCGCGATATTGCTGTGTTTCTTCAGGGGCGAAGCCGTGGCGCGTGATGTTTTCGGTAACAACGCGCGGCAGCAGAAATTGCAGGAGATAATCTTCGCCACCGGCTTTCGTGCCGCCGCCGCTCATTTTGAATCCGCCAAATGGATGACGTCCGACAACCGCCCCTGTGCACGAGCGATTGATGTAAACGTTGCCGGCCTCTAATTGCGCTTTGATGCGTTCGATATTGGCCGGGCTGCGCGAAAAAAAGCCGCCGGTCAGCGCATAATCGGTGCCGTTTGCCACTTCGATCGCTTCATCGAGGTCGCGCACTTTCAGCACGCTAAGCACTGGTCCGAAAATTTCTTCGCGCGCGATGCGCATGTTCGGTTTTACACCGGTGAAAATTGTCGGCGGAACAAAGTAGCCGTGGGGCGGCACGTCCTTCGCTTGATAGGCGAGCGTCGCCTCGGTCTTGCCAATCTCGATGTAATCTAAAATGCGCCGGTAAGCGGCTTCATCGATCACAGGTCCCACCACGATGCCCGGTTCTTCGGGATTACCGATGCGCAGACTCGCCGCGGCGGAAAGCAAACGTTCCATTACGCGGTCGTAATTTTCTTCGAGAACAATGAGGCGTGAGAGAGCCGAACATTTTTGTCCTTGATAGCCGAACGCGGAATAAATGGAATCGACAATCGCTTCGTCTAGATCGGCATCGGAATCGACAATCATTGCGTTTTTGCCCCCCATCTCGCAAACGACGTGCTTGAGCTCGCGCTGACCGGGCCGGGTGATACCGGCCGATTCCCAAATTTTTAATCCGACTTCGCGCGAACCGGTGAACGCAATTAGATCGATATCTTTATGATCGACCAGGTGCGCGCCAACCACAGAACCGTGCCCTGACAGAAAATTCAAGACACCGGGGGGTACACCGGCTTCCTCGAAAACTTGCATGAGCATTGCTGCACAAATAATGGATTGCTCGGATGGCTTCATGATCACGGTGTTGCCCGTGACCAGCGCGGCGGAAGCCATTCCGCATAGAATCGCGGTCGGAAAGTTCCACGGCGATATGACGAGGGCGACACCGCGTGGAAAATAGTGTTGATAGCTGTCCTCACCGGGAACGTGCTGCGTGAGCCGCGGACGCCCGAAGCGCCGCATTTGCGCTGCGTAAAAGCGACAAAAATCCATCGCTTCGCGGATGTCGCCGTCAGCTTCAGCCCACGGTTTGCCGACTTCAAGAACCTCGACTGCGGAGAGTTCGTAGCGCCGGCGTTCCATAATCGCCGCGGCGCGTTCAAGCAGGCGCGCACGCTCTTCAAACGGCGTCAGGCTCCATTTTCCAAATGCCGCGCGCGCAACTTTAACGGCGCGTTCCGCTTCCGGAATTCCCCCTTCCGGAACATAACCAACAATCTCTTTCGGCGCGCTGGGATTAACCGAAGGCGTCAATTTATCGGTCCAAACTTTTTCGCCACCAATCACCAGCGGATATTTTTCGCCGAAGCGGCCGCGCACTTCGCGCAGCGCCGCGCGCATTTTGTCCTGGCTCTCTTTATTAACGAAATTCACAAGCGGCGAGTTTTGGTAAATATCGCCGGGCGCGGTGTCAAGGGAAGCGCCGTTTTTACGATGTCGATCCTCATTTGCAACCGGCGTCGTCGTTGTAGCGGGGGTCGCTGACCCCGGCCGATCTCGCTTGACCAGCTCATTTGGATCGCGCAGCAATTCTGTCGCGGAGACGTTCTCGGCAAATTTTGCGCGCAGAAATCCTTCGTTGGAAGTATTCTCGAGCAAACGCCGGACGAGATAGGACATTCCAGGCAGCAGCTCACCCACCGGGCAATATTCGCGCACGCGATAACCCATTTCGACGAGTGCCCGCTTGATTGGCCCGGCCATGCCATAAAGGAGTTGAAACTCGAAGCGGCTGCGATCGATCCCGAGCTCATCCGCGAGCGCCTGCGCGTGCGCGATGCTGCGAACATTGTGCGACCCGAACGCGGCGGTAACGATTGATTCGTTTTCGAGAAGCAATCGCGTGAGCGTTTCGAAGTTGACGTCGCTCTCAGGCTTCTGGAAATAAACCGGACAATCCCAGCCGTTCTGGCGCGATTTTATTGTTTCGTAATCCCAGTACGCGCCTTTCACCAATCGGACCGCGAAACGCGTGCCGCGTGCGCGCCCCCAATCGATCAGATGTCGTAAGTCGGCTTCGGAATCCCGCAAATACGCCTGGATGACGATGCCGGCATGCGGCCAATCCTTGAACTCCTCTTCGGTGAAGATCGTTTTGAAAAGTTCGAGCGTCGTATTTTTGTGCGCGTAACTTTCCATGTCGAAATTGATGAAGGCGCCAAGTTCTCGCGCGCGGCGCAGGATCGGCTGCAGCTTCGGCACGAGATGCGCAATTGCACCGGCCGGATCGGCCGGATTCATTTGCGAATAGAGCGCGGAAATTTTGACGGAAAGATTCACAACCGGGAAAAGCTCGGAATTTCTGCCGAGCGGATCCGTCCAGCCTCGTGTTTCGCGCGCGAGGGTCTCCAGCAAATCGAGGCAACGCGCGGCATAATTCTCGGCCTCCGTTTCGCTGACGACAGCTTCTCCCAAAAGATCGACAGTGAAGCCGATTTTCTGTGCGCGCCGCTTGCGCAAGGTTTTCATCAAATCGTTCGGATTTTTTCCGGCGATAAATTGGCGCGCCATTCCGGAAACATTCCAGCGCAGGACGGGCCCGCTTACCCACGGAACGATACGCGCCAGACGAACACCGGTGTGAATAAAGGCAGTGAAGCCGTTCCGCATATCGGCGAAATATTCGTCGAGATGCTCGACAATATCGCCCGATTTGCGCAGCGACGGGAGGACATCGACAAAGCGAAATAGCTGCGCTTTGAACTGCTCATCGCGCATCGAGAGCGCCATCATCCGCTGATAAAAACCGGCCTTGCTAAAGAGCGACTCGGGATGTTGATCAACGATCTCGAAAATGCGCGCGCCACGCTGCTCAACTTCGCTTTGGAGCGGCCTCATTGGCGAAAACTAGTCTGCCGTTATGCGTTAGGCAAAGCGGAAGGAAATTATCTCCGAAAGCCCTAAATAATTTTGCTGCTGCATACGCGCAATTTCCCATCCGTGTTCGAAGTAATAAGTGAGACTGTTGCACATAATCTTGGGGAGCAAGTGGATGAGATTTGCCTGGCGGACTCCGGAGGCCCAGGGCTCGGGTCTGTCAGGCAATCTCTTTGCATCCGCGCAGTTTCTTTCATTCGGGTTGAGGCATTCTGTCGTCATTTCTCCTAAATGTTTGCGGTCCTAATTGATCGGGAACAAAAACTCGCGTAGCAAGCAGGCGAGATGAGTCCTGATGCCGGCCGCTATGAATTTGCCAGCGACAACACTGCGGCAATTTGTCCAGAGGCGTGGGCGGCACTGGAAGAGGCGAACGCAGACGCAGTAGCATCGTACGGCGACGATCGCTGGACGGCGCGCGTGTGCGATCGCATCCGTGAAATCTTCGAGACTGATTGCGACGTCTGTTTCGTTTTCAATGGCACGGCAGCAAACGCCTTGGCACTCGCGCAACTTTGCCAATCGTTCCACAGCGTTGCCTGTCACGAGTATTCCCACATTCAGACCGACGAATGTGGCGCTCCGGAATTTTTCACGAAAGGATCGAAGCTGCTTCTGATTGGCGGCGCCAATGGCAAGATCGACATCGGCCAGGCAGAAAAGATGATCGCACGCCAGAACGAGCTGCATTCGCACAAGCCCCGCGCGATCAGCATTGCCCAGGCGACGGAGTTTGGAACGGTTTACACGCGCGACGAAATCGCGGCGATTGCCGAGTTTGCGCGTGCTCGCGAAATGTTTCTCCACGTGGACGGCGCGCGCTTTGCCAATGCAGTTGCCTCGCTGAATTGCGCGCCGAAAGCGATCACATGGGAGGTTGGGGTTGATGTTCTCTGTTTCGGCGGCACAAAGAATGGCACGGCTTCTGGCGAACTCGTCGTCTTCTTTAACAGGGAGATCTCGCGCGAGTTCGATTATCGAGTGAAACAAGCGGGGCAGCTCGGCTCAAAAATGCGTTTTCTAGCTGCGCCGTGGCTCGGACTTCTAACAAATGACGTCTGGTTGCGGAACGCACAGCATGCCAACCACACAGCACGCCAGCTGGCAAGCCGGCTGCAGGACGAGGCAAAGATCGACACCGTATTTCCGGTGGACGCAAATGCAGTTTTTGTGGGGATGAATGAGCAACTCGTGCGCGATCTCCATGCGCGCGGCTGGCATTTTTACAAGTTCGTCGAGCGCGATATTTGCCGCCTGATGTGTTCGTGGTCGACGACCGACCAGGACATCTCCGATTTCGTAGCTGATGCTACGAAATCATTGAACGGATAGCGATCACGACGCATCTGTATGGAACAGATGAATGTGCCTGCGCGAGCTTTTATATTTGCGGCGATTTTGGTTGCCGGTTGCGGAACGACCCGCGATGTCGCAGTTACGTCGTATCATGTGACTCGCGATGTCGCAGTGGGTTCATATCGAGTCGCCACTGCGCCGGCGCATTACGTTATGCGGCGGCACGGTGACCAATCATCAGCGACTACGACAGCAGAGACGACGGCATCCGATGTTACGAACCCGGGTCAACCCGTTCCATCGCCAGAGTTGGCTTCGGCGTCGCGACAGCAGCCGCGGCCTGAAAGCAACAAAGTTTTAAGCCCGCCATCGAGCGCTGCTCCGCGCGTGGGTCGCAAGGAAACCACGCAGGCAAAACCGAAACCGTTGCCGTCGTCGCACGCTTCCTCTCCACAAGCAGAATTTCCAACAGCCAAATCGGTTCCTGGCAAACCGGGGTACGTCGTCAGCCCGTTCGATTCGAGTGGAAGATATGTCGATGTAAGCGGCTACGTGCCGGGCAGCAAAGTAAAAGATCCATGGACCGATAAGATCTTCATTGTTCCATAAGTTGTGGCGCCCCAGTTCGCCCCGGCTGCGCCCTGCCGGCGCTGATTGCCGCGAACATCGCCGAGTGCTACCTAATAGAATGTTAACTGCGTTCCGACTTGCTGCGTACTCGATCGTTTGCTTGTCGCTCTTCGCTCTTGCGCCGCAGGGACAAGGCCAAACGTACCAGGGAAAGGAGCTCGTCAAAGCGGAGCTCCTAGCCGATACAAACGGGGTTGTTCCTGGGAAGCCTTTTACTGTCGGGTTGCTGCTTCGAATGGCTCCAGGCTGGCACACCTATTGGAAATTTTCCGGCGATGCTGGCCTTCCCACAGAATTGAAATGGAAATTGCCAGCGGGCTGGAAAGTCGGCGAAATCCAATGGCCGATTCCGCTGAAAACGATCGATCCTGGCGACATTCAGACCTATGGCTACGAAAATGAAGTCCTGCTGGTGCAGGAAATTACCCCGCCGGCGCAGATCGACAATGCCTCAGTGGCTTTCGCAGCCGACGCAAACTGGCTGGTTTGCGAAAGGATTTGCATTCCCGGCAGCGCCACCTTGCAGTTAGAGCTGCCAACATCGACAACGAACGAGCCGAAAAATACCGACCTTTTCGCCCGATTTCGCCGTTTGCTGCCACAAGGCTGGCCGGAACCGAAAATTGCAACGGCAAATTGGACTCGAGCTGGGTCTGATCTTCGGCTAAGCGTCAAGAGCGCAACGCTCGTAGGTTATCCGAGCGCCGATTTTTATCCCTTGCCGGGCGTGGAAACGGTGGTTGGCCACCCAAGGGTCGAATCACGTAGCGCAAACGAAGTTGTTTTTCGCGTTCCGCTTGAATCCGCGAGTAAAGACTTATCCTCGATGCAGGGTCTGGTGGTCTTTTCTCAGCGACCGAATGGCAACGACCGCGCAGGGTGGCAAACTCCCATGTCTGCAATTGCATCCGCCAGTTCCGCTCCGGCGCACGGAATCTTTACTTTTCTCTTCTTCGGCTTTCTCGGCGGGATTATTTTGAATTTGATGCCGTGCGTGCTGCCGGTTATCTCGCTCAAAATTTTCGGATTTATTCAGCACGCGGGTCAAAGCCGGCGGAAAATTCTGCGCAGCGGAATCGCTTTTGCTGGAGGTATTTTCACCTGGTTCGTTGGTTTGGCGCTGCTCTTAATCGCGCTAAAGGCCGCCGGTCGCGAGATCACGTGGGGCGGCTTTCAGTTCACAAACCCATATTTCGTTCTCGCATTGAGCGCGATCGTTCTCGTATTTGCGCTTAATTTGTTCGGTGTTTTTGAAATTTCGCTGCCGCAAGGTGTCACGCGCGGATTGCTTTCCTCGACTGGGGGCCAGCAGGAAGCGGCCTCATTTTTCCAAGGACTTTTCGCAACCGTACTGGCGACGCCATGCAGCGCGCCTTTTTTGGGAACGGCGCTGGGTTTTGCCTTCGCGCAATCGCCGGCCATCATATTGTCGATGTTCGTTGCGATCGCCGGCGGCATGAGCGCGCCGTATTTGCTGCTCTGCGCGCACCCAGCCTGGCTGCGCTTTCTGCCAAAGCCTGGCCCATGGATGCTGCACCTGAAGCAATTCATGGGATTTCTGCTGCTTGCGACGTTGCTGTTTCTTCTTTACGTGCTCGGCGCGCAACGCGGCCTGGAAGGGGCGATTTGGGCGAGCTGCTTTTTGCTGATCATCAGCATCGCGTGCTGGATGAAAGGCGCATTTGTTTTGCCAACAGCATCGGTCGCAAAGCGAACTGTCGTGCGCGTTATCATGCTCGTGATCGTGCTCGTGAGCGGCGTTTATTTTATCCGCGGGAAATTTGAGTCGACGAACATTTCGTCCGCCAATTCACAGCTCCGGGGTGACTGGCAGGCGTTCACGCCTGAGCGATTGCAAGCAGAACTGGAGCAAGGCCATTCTGTATTTGTCGATTTTACGGCCGCGTGGTGTCTCACGTGCAAATTCAACGAGGCCAACGTGCTCGAGAGTAGCGCTGTGCGACAGGCGTTTCAGCGTCATGCGATTGTGAAATTGAAAGCTGATTGGACGAACGGCGATCCGGTGATCACGAAACTATTGCAGCAATTTGGCCGCCCCGGCGTGCCACTGTACGTGCTTTATCCGGGAAAATCCGAAGAGCCGATCGTGTTCCCGGAATTGCTTACCAAGAGTATTATTCTGGAGAAACTCGAAGCCGCGCCCCGCGCAGTCGCTGCGCAATGATCAGTTAGGATAATGGCACGGATTTTTGTGAGCGCGTCTCGCGTGGGCCGTTTTGAAAATGCGGAGAACCGATTGTATTCCGCTAGATCCTTGCCAAAGTATTGGCTTCAAGAAATTTGAACTATCTTAGACCTTTTCACCTCTAATCAAATTATGAACACAAAAACGATCCTGATTACTCTCACATCATTCATTGCCGCCGCGGTTTTCGCATTTGATCCACCGTCCGTTGGAAGTGCCGCTCCGGATTTTTCGCTCACTGACGCAAATGGCAACCCCCATTCGCTTTCGCAATACAAAGGCAAAACTGTCGTGCTCGAATGGTTTAATCCGGAATGCCCGTTCGTGAAAAAACACTACGGCAGCGGCAACATGCAAAAGTTGCAGCAGGAATACACGGTCAAAGGCGTTGTTTGGCTGACGATTGATTCCAACGCGCCCGGCACCGAAGGCAACATAACGCCGGAAGACGCGCAGAAAATCACTGCATCTTGGAAAACGCATCAAACTGCATTGCTTCTCGATCCGGAAGGTAAAGCTGGCCGCGCTTATGGAGCGAAGAACACGCCGAATATGGTCATAATTAATCCGGAAGGAAAAATCGCTTACGAGGGCGCGATCGACAGCAAAGCCACACCGAATCCGGCCGATATCCCGAGCTCGACCAATTACGTCAAAGCGGCACTGGACGAATCACTGACCGGAAAACCGGTCACGACCTCTCAGACCAAACCGTACGGTTGCTCGGTGAAATACAAATCGTCGTAAAAATTTCCGGAAAGCGCGCGCCTCGCGTGCTGCAAATGCCCCTCGCTTTTGCGAACTTCTCAATCCAGCGGGCTCTTCCGCGTAAAAGCTACGCTCACGCGGCTTCGCCTGAGATTCCATGAGGCAAGCCAAATGGGCGAAGTTCTTACCTGGCTCTAATCGGATTCCTTCTCAGATAGTGCGCAAGCTGTGCTCTTAGAAACCTTCTGCCCGCACCGCTCTTGAGGTAGCGTTCCCGTCCGAGCGCATCTCCCTGCTCGGTGTATGCCTCATAGTAAATCAGCTTCCATGGGCCGCGGTAAGAAGTTGCAAATGCACCGCCTTCCACGTGTTGCGTGAATCTGCGCCGCAGGTTGGCCGAATAACCAATGTAAAGACCATGATCACTTACGGAGCGCAGCACGTAAACGTAGTGCATGGTGAAAACAAACGCCGGATCTTTAGCGCGTCGGCGCAGCCTTTACGCGCCAATCCACATACGCTTGTTCGGTTCGGATGCTAAAATGTTTGCGCCGAATCACGTCCCGAACCTGATCGAGCAATTTCGGCTTGTTCCGGGCTGCCTGGACCGGTAACGTTGCTGCCATGTCCGGCATTTTTGCCAGCCTCACCGAAGGCAAGTGGATTAGGCCGGAAAAACCCGTAATTAAAGGCGGGATCTTCCCGCCGAATTCTCGTTAGATGTTTCAGTGAAATTGTGTCCTTTGACAGTATGAAAGCAGTAACACTACTCGCAACTTGTGCCGTGCTCCTTGCTTGTGCCACACCGTATCAGCACATGGGCTTGGGCGGCGGATTCACAGATAAGCAACTAGGTCCAGATACGTTCAAGGTTCACTTTCGAGGCAATGGCTATACGCCCGATAAGCGAGCGCAGGATTTCGCCGTTCTGCGGGCGGCCGAATTAACACTGCAACATGGTTATCAGTACTTCACTGTCCTAAATGTTGGATCGTCAGACCGTGGCTTCGTCGCGCCTATAACTGGCACCGTTGTTGGAAACACAGTCATTGCTACTGGCGGCGGCCTTTATCATTTTCCGGGAACAGATCTCGTTTTCAGATGTTCCCATGAGAAGAGTCCTGATGCACAAGACGCGAAATATGTTTCGTGGCTAGTGCGTGCAACATACGACCTAAGATGAAACTGTTGCTTCGGCGGCGACATCTAACCAGGCGATGGAGCTAACGGCTATCCGCTTTGCGATCACGTCTCATATGATTAGTATGCTTCCACTGCGGTTGACGCCCGCTGTCAGTTGCCGTAGCTCATCTTGTTCTCGTTAGTCGCTAAGACGTTTTTCTTTGAACACTACCGACTTACTCACCGCGATTATCGCACTTGCGTCCACCGTTATGGCAAGTGGTGTATTTTTCGCCGCACGCCAACTTCAAGTTACCAAGCGGCAAGCTTTGGTCGATTTTGAAGACACACTTGCGCGCGAATATCGCCAGATCGCCGCAGAGCTTCCTCTTGCGGCACTTTTAGGTGAGTCACTATCAGAGCGACAAATGGAGGCGGCACTTCCGAAATTCTATCGTTACTTCGACCTCTCCAATGAGCAGGCATTTCTTCAAGAGATTCATCGCGTCTCGCCGGAAACATGGAAGTTCTGGTGCGACGGCATTGCATCTAATCTTCGGCGTCCTGCATTCCGTTTAGCGTGGAGCGAGATTTGTTCGCGCGCCAACTCAGATTTCAAGGAACTTCGCGCTCTTTTCCCACCCGATCCGAAGCGACCCAAAGCGCCTAACCAGGCGATCCAGCGAACCGCGCCCCGCTCCGATGCGTAGCTTTCGTGTAGTTAGTTCGTCCAACTCGCAGCCACGCGCGCTCCCGGGCGCGGTCGCTGATCTTGGGTCTCGTTAGGTCTTTCACGCATGTCGCTCCGAGACGCAATCAATCTCCGCAGGCGCAAGTCTGGGGTAATCATGATGGCTGGTTTCGCGCTTTTCGCTCTCGGTGGAATAGCGTCATCCACCAACCACAGCTTCATTGCAGTCTCGTTGCTCGGGTTTCTCATGTTCGGAGGCGGTATGCTTTATCAGTTTTACGGCATTCGCTGCCCACGCTGCGGCGGCAAGATCGGCTTTGCGCTGAACTCGTTTGGAAATCTTTTCGCCGTGCCTTCTCAGTTTCGCTTTTGTCCACTCTGTGGTGTGGGGTTGGACACGCAACTTGATGCAACACAACAGACCTAACCAATCGCTTGAGCTAACCGCTGGCTGTTGTACTAAGAAAGTTGAGGGTTGAGAGATGATAGTTGAGAGTAAAGCAAAGCTCGCTCCCGCCAGCGGTGGCTGATCTTGTTCTCGTTAGATGACAAGATCGGATCAACTTGGGACTCACAAATGAAAACAGTCGCTAAGAACATTGGGGGAGGTGCGATGATCGCGTCTCCAAATGTCGCTGAGTCCCAATCTGAACCGAGCCTGCTCGGGACATGGCGACTGGTATCGTATGAAGCGCGCGATCCGGAAGGTCGGGTTCAGTACCCCTTGGGCGAAAATGTGTCCGGCCTGCTCGTCTACGACGGTGGCGGCAACATGTCAGCCCATGTCATGAGAAATGACCGGCCCTTCTTTGCCGCAAAGGACCCCGCTCGCGGCACAGATGCGGAACTGCGTGCGGCATTTGAGGATTACGGTTCCTATTTCGGCACGTACACCATTGACCAGACGGGACAAACCGTGACACATCAAGTTCGAGGTGCCTGGTATCCGAATTGGATCGGCCACGATCAGGTCCGGCATTTCAAGTTCGACGGCAGTCGCCTGTTATTGTCCACTCCGCCACTCATGTGGGATGGGCAATCATTCGAGTACGTTTTGACTTGGGAACGCATCTCATGAACACGATTCGCCTTGCAAGAGCTCCGACTGAAGTCGCGAGCTTCCTAACCAACGGATGAAGCCAGCCCAGCCACTTGTGTTACATCTGCGGCGAAATCCAAGCTTTTGCTTCAAGTGGCTGGGTGGCTTATCTCTTTCTCGTTAGGTTGTCTCGGCCGCCCGATGGACAGCGGATCACAGCTTGCTGGGACAAGCGGCTTATGAACATTGCCGGACTTCGTTCGATTGGCTCCGCGGCGCTGCTTGTTTTGCTCGCCGGAGCTGGCTGCAATCGGCCCAAACGAGCGCCGTCAGAGTCGAGCGCCGCGCCGACACCCCAGGCGGTTCGCGCGAGCATCACTGCGCACGCGCCAGATGTATTCTACTATCCGCCGTCGGACCTGCCGCACCAGCCTGGCGCGTTACTGCGGAGCGAGCCGCTCAAAGACGTGATACTGCCAGCCGGCATGCGAGGCTGGCGCATCCTTTATGCAACCACTGTGGACGACAGCACGCCAGCGACGGCGGTCGCGACCGTGTTCGCGCCGACCGATCCTCCCGCAGGCCCACGTCCTGTCATTGCATGGGAGCACGCCACGACGGGCTTGCTGCAGAAATGCATGCCGTCGCTTATGTCGGCGCCAACCGCGAGCATTCCCGGGCGCGACCGGATCGTGATGGCTGGCTGGGTCGTGGTCGCGACAGATTACTCCTTCGCAGAGAAGGGTGGCCCGCATCCGTACCTGATCGGCGAAGGCGAAGCGCGTGCGGCGCTCGATTCGGTCCGTGCCGCGCGGCGGATGTCCGAGCTTACGCTCGACCAACGCGTGGTGGTGTGGGGTTACTCGCAAGGAGGGCACGCAGCGCTTTGGGCCGGCATTGTCGGGCCGCGCTACGCGCCGGACCTCGAAATCCTCGGCGTCGCGGCAATCGCACCGGCCGCGAACATTAAAAACATTCTCGCGATGAACGTCGCGGTGGACAAGCGATTTGGACCGTATCTCGCGTTATCGTACAGCCGGTTCTATCCTCACATCACATTCGAGCAGGCGCTTCGGCCCGAGGCGCTCGATGCTGCGCGTCAGATAGTAAACTTATGCGACTTCCTCCCGCCCGAGGATCCGAAACGCATCGAGGCACTAGCGGCGACGTTCGACGGTCCAGCATTGGCGACGAGTTCGAACAAAGCGCTTCAAGCCCGGCTTGAGCAGAATACGCCGGACGGTCTGATAAAGGCTCCTGTCGTAATC
>QHOM01000107.1 GCA_003218785.1 Verrucomicrobiota bacterium | reverse complement strand
TGAGCTGATCCACCATCGTATTAATCGTGTCCTTCAGTTCGAGAATTTCACCTTTCACGTCGACGGTGATCTTCTTTGATAGATCCCCCCTCGCGACGGCAGTAGTGACCGCGGCAATGTTGCGAACCTGTCCGGTCAAATTGCGCGCCATGAAATTAACTGAATCGGTCAGATCCTTCCATGTGCCCGACACGCCTTCCACGCGGGCCTGGCCCCCAAGCATTCCCTCAGAACCAACTTCGCGTGCTACGCGTGTTACCTCTGAAGCAAACGACCGAAGCTGATCCACCATCACATTGACTGTGTCTTTCAACTCAAGAAACTCGCCTTTTACATCGACTGTGATTTTTTTGGTCAGGTCGCCATTCGCCACGGCGGTCGTCACGGTCGCAATATTACGGACCTGTGCCGTAAGATTGCCGGCCATAAGATTGACGTTTTCGGTCAAGTCTTTCCATGTGCCGGCGACGCCCTTGACCTTCGCCTGGCCCCCTAGTTTTCCCTCTGTACCTACTTCACGCGCCACGCGAGTAACTTCCGATGCGAAAGCGCCGAGCTGATCGACCATCCTGTTTACGATTTTTGCCGTGCGCAAGAACTCCCCCTCAAGTGGACGGCCCTCGATCTCAGTTGCGATCGTTTTGGACAGGTCGCCTTTCGCGACTGCCCCGATGACGCGCGCCATCTCACTCGTCGGGTGCACCAGGTCACCAATTAGATCATTGATCGATCTAATTGCCTCAACCCACGAATCCGACACGTCTCCGAGTGAAGCTCGCTGTGTAATTCGCCCTTCTTTCCCAACCACCCGTCCGATGCGCTCCAGCTCCTGCGTCATACGCAGGTTGGTCCTGGCTATCTCATTAAATGTATCCGCGATTTTGCCCGCTATGCCTGTCCAGTCGTCTGGCAATCGCACGGAAAAATCACCGCGCTGGACTGCCACCAAGGCTGAAAGCAACTGTTTGGCATCGAGTTCGCCGCCGTTAAGTCGGGAGCCGTTTCGGGGCCGCGCAATGGGGAGAGACGTGTTTTTCTTCATAGGTAATTAGAAAGCTGGGCTTATCTTCGCGATCGCGAATTCGACGCGTAAGATTCGAGGCCTCATAGTGCAGCGCCGTAAATTAATCGTCCAATCAGTCGTCGAAGGTTGTATCGCCGGCGAAAAACCGACGGATCACGCGTTTTTGGTGGCCGCAAGACCCCAGCTTCATGCGCCGGCATCTAAAAAAACGCCAAGTCGCCCGGCAAAAAGGTCCCGAAAACTTTCGGGTCCCCATGGGGATCACCTCTTCATATACTCGCCAAAGCCACCGTTAAAAGCTGGCCTCCTGCGGACTTGGTGAAGGCTCTCTAACTAACTAGATCGCTTGTTTTAAGACACAGGCAGAGTCGGCAAGCTGCGCAGGCGAAACCCAAAAATGATCCCCAGAAAACCGAACACGATTGCATAGCATGCGATAAGCCAGATCAGAGCGAGAGCACCCGGAACCGGATTCCACAAAACCAGCACGGCGAAGAGAATGGAGGCCAGTCCCATCAAAATCAGGAACCACTCGCCCTTGATTTCCCGGCGCAGTTTAATTGCAAATGCGATCTCACTCACGCCGATCATCAATGCCCAAGCCGCGATATAGATGATCAGCGCCAAAGCCGTTATCGCCGGTGCATGGAATGTGAGGAATCCGATGAAAATCCCGACAATTCCGATGATGAGATGGAAGCCCCATTCCGGATCGGAGGCGCGACCCCCAATCGCTCCCACAATGCGAAATATGCCGTCGATGAGCACCCACGCTCCAAAAAACAGCACCAGCGTCGCGATAGTTAGACCAGGATAGGCAAACGCGATAATGCCAAATACAATTGCAGTGATACCCCTTATCACCGGCACCCACCAATGACGTTTTAAAGTTTCGATAATCATTTCTCGGTTTTAGGATTCAGCCTGTACGGAAGCAAGCTCCATTTTGAGGAAACCCTGTCAGCTCAGGCCGAACACCATCCTCCCTCACCGAACCCCGATTTAATTGGGAAACGTCCACCCAACGTTGAAACTTCGTCTGTCCGATCTTTGAAGCCGCGAATTCCAAATATCAGCAATGTACTAAAATAATGTCAGTTGCTCTCTCGTCCGCCGGAAGGCAGTCGTCCAAAGCTTAGGCCGCGTCCCGATCCCGGCACGACGACAACCAACTTCGAAAAGCGAAGCGATCTGCTCGGCAAAAATGCCTTCCCCTGTCATGCGCCTGTGCCACTGCGAATTATTCAGTCGGTTTCCTCGCAAATGCCGGATGCGCCCGAGCACCTTCTCTTTGCGATCCGGAAAATGTTCATCGAGCCAATGTTCAAATAATGGCGCTACCGCCCACGGCAAACGAACAATCGTGTAACCGGCAAATTGCGCGCCCGCTTCCGCGCACGCCTCGAGAATTTTCGGGACTTCATGATCTGTGAGCCCAGGAATAATTGGCGCAACCATCACGCCGGTTGGAATTCCTGCGCTGCGAAGTTGCCTGACCGTATCCAGGCGGGCTTCGGGGAAAGACGTGCGTGGCTCGAGCACGCGTTGCAATTTCGGATCGAGTGACGTCACGGAAATGTTTACCGCAACTGCATTGCAACCTGCGAGTTCGCGCAAAAGATCGATATCTCGCGTCACCAGGCGGTTCTTCGTAATGATCGCCACCGGATTACGAAATTTGGCCAGAACTTCGAGACAACCGCGCGTGATGCGCAACTTTTTCTCAACCGGTTGATACGGATCGGTCACGCCGCTCATTACGAGCGTTTGCGGTTCCCAGCGCGGCGACTCCAATTCCATGCGTAATAACTCCGAAGCATTCGTCTTCACCATGATTTTGCTCTCGAAATCGAGCCCGGCGGAAAAGCCGAGATACTCGTGAGTCGGCCGTGCGTAACAATAAATGCAGCCGTGTTCGCAGCCGCGATACGGATTCAAGCTCGTCTCGAAACCGACGTCGGGGCTGTTATTGTGCGTGATGATTGTTTTTGTGCCATCGCGAAAGAATTGTGTTTCGCGACGCCGTCGGTCCTTCGACACATCGTCGCCGTTTAGAGGCGGCTCATCCTCCCGGTCGGCCTGAACAACATCGACGTCGCTGAGATCGACATGGAGTTTTTCAAATCGATTAGCCGGGCTCCACGAAGCGCCTCGCCCGCGGATCGCCGGCGAAGACGGTGGCGTTTCTTCAACGATCGGCACGAACTTCCGCTTTGCCATGGGACACGTTCGCATGAACATATCGTCGCTGTCGAGGTGTTTTTGCGGGTGGATCGACCGCTCCGTCGGGCGATGCCAAATCATGGCGCCGAAGGCGCGCTATTTTTTGGCATCGAGCAAGGGACTGCTCGATCCACCTTGCCCATCGCTTGCCTGATGCGAAAATAAGCGCGCACAACCTCTCCCGGAGGGGTGGCAGAGCGGTTGATTGCGCCGGTCTTGAAAACCGGAAGGCCGAAAGGCCTCGTGAGTTCGAATCTCACCCCCTCCGGGTTCTAATTTTCGATTTTAGAATTGCGATTTTCGATTTGTAATGGCCAGCTGCGGATTGCGCGGATGACCCGCCTGTGCTTCTGCTACGGCGAGACAGGCGCAGATGAATTTCACCTGTAAGGGGGAACGCGCGACCTTTCGGGGGGGGGCTGACAGCACATCTACAGTCGATTCTCACGTCCCATCATTTGGCACATTGCGCTTTTTCGCATCAAAGATTTGTTGCTTTGATGTTGACAGCCTGGCGAGATTTTTTGCAAAACTCTTAAAGCAAGATCTAGATCCGGGAGGGGCGCTTCTCCCGACAGCTTCTTTCCCTGATTCAGACTTGCAATCGCACACTTAACCAATCGGGGGAACGGAACAGTTTGTTTTATGAAAACAAAAGCTTCATTTATAAGAAATTCCATTAGCCGCTCGCCTTTGCGGTCCGGTTTATTTCTCACCTCCGTCGCGCTGGCGCTAATGGGGGCAGTGCTTGAGCGCTCGGCGA
>QHOM01000106.1 GCA_003218785.1 Verrucomicrobiota bacterium | reverse complement strand
GCGGTGGCGCACTGAAAAGCCACATCCCCTCATCGGCAGCGGCGGATGGATTAAATGCGACGGCGAGAACGAAAAGCGAAACAGCAAGAAACGTGCGAAATACCTTGAGCATGCGCGCATCATAGAGCGCAGTCGCAAAGGCAACAAGTTTGTGGGGAAGTTGTCAGCTTCGTATGCATTTAGCGCCAAGGGCGCAGTATTAACGCGAGCCTGGGCAGCGCCCCAGGATTCGTAGAACCCCAAAGTGCCAGCGCTGAAAGCGCGATTCACTTCGAGGCGCGTTCGATGCATGGTTTGCGTCATGCCCCAATCACTCAGTAAGGTTATCCTTCATCTCGTCTTTAGCACGAAAGATCGCGAGCCTTGCTCGATTCAAACGTGCGGTCGCGCATGCATGCTTATCTGGCAACAATCGGTCGGGACCTCGGCGCCGAATTCGTGCGCATCGGTGGTGTTGCGGATCACGTCCACATTGTCACAACGTTGCCGCGAACTCTTTCCCAAGCTGATTTTATCGAGCAGATAAAGAAAGCGTCCTCGAAATGGATCAAAAGACTTGACGCTCGCTATCGCTGCTTTTTCTGGCAGCGCGGATTTGGCGCGTTTTCGGTGAGCCCCAGTCAGCTTGAGGCCGTGCTGCAATACATTGAGGCACAACAACAGCACCATCGCACCCGCACGTTTCAGGAGGAATATCGCCAGTTGCTACACAGGCACGCCGTTGATTTCGATGAGCGATATGTGTGGGATTGAGAACCAAGCGCTTGGATTGAGTCGCGCTTTCAGTGCTTGTGGTGGTGTAATCGAATCCCTGGGGCGATGCCCAGGTTCGCCACGGCGAATCCGTCCTGTGGCGGACTAAAGCTGACATACCGCCGTTGGCGCTAAACACGTACGTCAGCTTCCGCTACAGCGTTCCCCATGTAAGTTCCAGCGATGTTTCGAGCTAAGCGGCGAAAAATACACCGACTCGATTTCATCCTTGCGGGGGCGCAAAAATCGGGGACAACAGCGCTGCATTATTTTCTCGAGAAACATCCGAACATCGCCATGGGCGACCAGCAGGAGATGCATTTTTTCGATAACGAAGGAATTTTCTCTGGGTCTGTCGATTACGAATTGCTCCACAAACACTTCCCGCCAGTGACTCCGTCAACGATCGCCGGCGAATGCACACCGATTTACATTTATTGGAAACCAGCCATCGAACGGATCTGGAAATACAATCCTAAAATCAAGTTGCTCATCATCCTGCGAAATCCAATCGATCGCGCGTTTGCGCATTGGAACATGCAACGCTTCAGAAGGCGCGAACCGCTCGATTTTCTGGAGGCGGTGAAAGAAGAAAATAAGCGTGCAAAGGAAGTGGAGCCGCTGCAATCCCGACGATATTCCTATGTCGATCGCGGGTTTTACGCCGAGCAACTCGAACGGGTTTTCAAATTCTTTCCGCGAGAACAGACCAGGGTCAGCAAGTTCGACGAATTTCGGGATAAGAAACCTGAAACATTGGATTCCATCTTTCGCTTTTTGAATGTGAACCCCGTCTTTTCATCGCGCGACAAAGACAGGAACATTGTTCCTTACGAGCGCGAAATGACAGTCGAAGAAAGAAAACATCTTTATAAAATCTTTGCGGATGCCATCGCAAAGCTGGAGCAAATGCTCGGCTGGGATTGTTCGGATTGGAAATTATGAATCCATTCCAATCGGGAAACCAAGAAACCGAGACCTCTGGAATAGCCACAGAGGCGATCAGTGAAGTTGCGATTGTGTAGCGGCGCGTGTCCTCACGCGCGATTGCTGAAATTTTGCGGCTGACACAGCCGCCTCTACACGATTTCGCAATCAGGCGTCGCGTTTCTACAGCGCGAGGGCTTCTTATTTTGTTGCGCTGTCCGCGAACGCCGCAGCACGGCGTCCCTACCATTTAGATTTGTTTGAATTTCGGACGCTGAGTCGGATCGGCTGCGAGCAGCGCCTTCCAACGGCGAATTCGCGCGCCTTGCGATAGGAAACAAGCGCGTAGTTCCTTCGTAAAAAACGAAGAGCCGTCGGGTCGCCGATTAAATTCCAGAAGGAGGCGTCCATCTAGATTGAGAAATCGCGTTCGGATATCGTTGATGAAAAATTCCCAATCGGCAGGTGCCCATTCGAGCCATTCTCCGTTTTCTGTACGTGATATCCGGTGAAAACAGACGCGATGGGCAGTCACGAGATCAAATTTCTTTCCGAGTTCAGGCAACGGCGTTTGCGGATTGATTCGGGCGATGGCGCGGCGAACATCGAAGAACTGAGTTGTGCCGCGGAAGAAAGGTTCGTCGTCTGGGTCGAGGCCGAGTCCCTTGTGGCCGAAGAGCCGACAGAGGTAGAGAAAATAGCCCGGGCCGCAGCCAAGATCGAGAATCTGGAGTGGCGCTGAGCGATCGAGCCAAAGGTCCTGCACGCGCTTGACGTTGACACCGATCCAGTAGTCTGCGTCTTCGTACGCGTTGATCTTTCGCGCGTTGGGCCGGTAGGGATAACGCTCCCGCAGGCTTTCTAATTCGGCCCGATCAATCGTGGCAAGAAGCCGCTGAGAACTTACCGGATGCGTCCAGCGACAGACGTGTTCCCAAAGGCTTTCCACCGTATCGAAGGAAAAGAGCTTTTGGACCTTGCGCGAAAGTTGCACCCGGAAACGATGCAGCGAAGTGCACGACAGACAAGGTCGGAACCGCGATA
>QHOM01000105.1 GCA_003218785.1 Verrucomicrobiota bacterium | reverse complement strand
GTGGATGTGAGCCGCACAGGAATTACGGTGGGAGGCAAGGGCGAGCGCACTCTGCTGCAATTCAAATTTGTGCCGGTGCTGACCCTGAAGGGCGTTTTTTCACGGGAATCGCTGTCGCTCACGAGCGACGACATCGGCATCCAGGGGTTCAGTGACGCTGCGCCCCTCGAGCCCGGACAGTTGCGGCTGCTGATCCTGGGGCGCTCGAGTCAGGGGTACGCGATCCAGCGCCAGTCTTCCAGCCTCGAGCAAGCCGTACCACTGCTTCGCGATAGCAATGACGGGTTGATCGAGACCGTCAAGGTGCTGCTTGCGGTGAACGCAAGTCGGGAGCGACCGGGAAAGGTCGTGTTGCTGCTGGAAGGACTACGGAAGCAAAGAGGCCCAGCGGTAATCCCCCTGCTTGCGGCGTTAGAGCGTCGCTCGCTGCTTGCAGTACAGACATCGGGCGTAATGGAGGCCATCGCGCCCCACTTGAGCGATCCTTCGCCCGCCGTGCGTGAGCAGGCCGCGAGAACGCTTCACTCTCTCCTCCAAGATGACTACCTCGAGCAACCCAAGCTCCGTGAGGGCGCGGTGAAAGCACTTGCCGCATCCCTTGAGATGGCGGATTCGAACTTTGCGCCCCGCGTGGCAGCGTTCGAGACGCTGGGCGCCGCTGGAGCCAGAGCGCTAGAGAACAAGTCGGCCAAAGCGCAACTCGAACTTGACGCACCCGCCACTTTCGCTGAACAGGCCGCTCGGCTTCACGCCATCGGCCAACTTGGGATGCGCGGCCAAGAAGGCGCGGTCCGAGCCCTGCTCAAGCAACTGCCTCTGGATGCTCCGCCGACAATTCAGCGCGCGGCGGAATGGGCCTTGGCGCACTTGGATCCGATGGCGGGCGTCAAGGACATTACACTGAGGACCAAGGAAAAGTACGACACAGCGCTCACTGTCGTCACTGAAATCAATGTGCTTGGAGACCTGCCGCCCGCTGACGCTGTGCCTGCCCTGCTCGACGTTTCGAAATTCACGTTAGACCACACGGAGCGGTATGGATTTGCCTCGGCCTGTAAGAAGGTCGCCGACCCCCGGCTGGTCGCGCCACTTACGGGCATGCTCGTCCCTAGCCAGCAGGACATCCGGTGGACAGCGGTCGAAGCGCTGATCAAAATCGCTACGGACGATGCTGCGAAGGCACTTCAACCTCATCTCCGTGAAGAGATGGATCTATCGCGGAAACTCGAGCTCGCCGAGTTTCTGGGGCGGCACGGAATTCGGGACGGCTATGCTTACGCCATCGAGCATATGTCCGAGCCATCTCTTCGCGAGCAGGCCGTCTCGGCATTGGCCGCGATTCGCGAGCCTCGCGCGGTCGGAGAACTGCGCAAAATCCTCGAGACCAGCAACGATGTTGACTGGAACAGCGCGGCTATGCGCAGCTTAGGGAGACTGGGTGCGGTCGAACTTGTGCCGCAGTTCTTGGAGATCGCGCGAAACGCCAAGGACCCACTCGCTCCTTCGGCACTTATCGCACTCGGTGACCTTCGCGAAGTGAAGGCCCTCGAGATAGCGCGCGCAGGCTTCGCCTCGCGAGACACGGAGATAGTGACGGCCAGCGCACGAGCTGCTGGAAACCTACTAGCTTTAGCCACCGTAAAAGCGGATGACGTACGCGATCAGCTCGCCTCCTTGTTGGCTGATCCAGGCTCCCCGGAGGAGGCCCGCGCCGCAGCGCTCGAGTCACTCCTGGCGTTGAACGACCCACGCCTGGACGGCGCGCTGGCTCAGGCAGTGCGCGATGCTCGACTTGAGGGAGGAGACCTCCTCCGCAAAATCGAAAAATTGCTACGCGAACGAAAGGTAAGGCTCACTCTACCGTAGGCGATGTTCCCTCGAGCCAGTTGCGTGCGCTTTGGGACTGGTTTATCACGGGCGCTCCGCATTCTCGTCACAACATTTGCTCGCCAGTAACTGCAAAGTCGGCATCGCGGAAACTAGAGCCGCGACAATGGGCAGTCATGAGCCCAGCAGATAGGTCGTGGAGGACAGGCGCGGGGAGGAGAGCGGACTCTCCTGGGATGATTACCACTGCTGTCGGCGGTCGCGGGCAAGGGTAACCGCGCCACACAATCAGTCGTAATACTCCAGCCCCAAGTGCGTAATCAGCTCTTCGCCCTTCAAATGCCGCAACGTGTTCTTCAGCTTCATCAACTGAATGAAGAGATCGTGCTCTGGATATAGTCCCGGCGCGGTCATCGGAGACTTAAAGTAAAAGCTTAGCCACTCCTGAATGCCAATTCCGCGCAGCTCCGAGCTGCGCTGCGCCAGATCCAAAAACAGCACAAGATCCAAGACGATCGGCGCCGCCAAAATTGAGTCGCGGCACAGGAAGTCCACCTTGATCTGCATCGGATAACCCAGCCAACCAAAGATGTCGATATTGTCCCAACCTTCTTTGTTGTCACCGCGCGGCGGGTAATAGTTAATGCGAACCTTATGGGTGAAGCCGGTGTAGAGGTCGGGATACAGCTCGGGTTGCAGTATGTGCTCGAGCACCGAGAGCTTGGACTCTTCTTTCGTCTTGAACGACCCGGGATCGTCCAGTACTTCGCCGTCACGGTTGCCCAGAATGTTTGTCGAGAACCATCCGGCCAAACCCAACATTCGTGCCTTGAATCCAGGCGCCAGAATCGTCTTGATCAGTGTCTGGCCAGTTTTGAAATCCTTGCCGCAAATGGGCGCTTCGTTGCGCCGGGCCAGCTCGTGCATCACCGGTATATCCACCGTAAGGTTTGGCGCGCCGTTGGCGAACGGCACACCTTCCATCAGCGAGGCGTAGGCGTAAATCATCGAAGGCGCAATGCTCTCGTCGTTCTGCGTCATCGCCTTCTCGAAGGCTTTCACCGACTGGTGGGCTGCGGTCGGCTCAAGGAAGGTTTCCGTCGAGCCGCACCAAATGGTGATCAGCCGGCTCGCGCCCGACGTCTTTTTGAACTCGCGGATGTCCTCCCGCACCTGCTCGGCGAGGTCCGTCTTGTTCTTGCCCTTTTTCACATTGGGCCCATCAATCCTTTTGATGTAATTGTGATCGAATACGGCCTTGCGCGGCACAACCGCCGCAAGCAGTGGCTTGATTTTGTCCAGCAAGTCGCGCTCCAGCACGCCGGCTTTGGCGGCGGCGGAGTACATGTCATCCTCAAAAATATCCCAGCCCGTAAACACCAGGTCATCGAGTCGCGCCAGGGACATGAATTCTTTGATTTTCGGTGACCGGCCATCAGTGCGTTTTCCCAAGCGGATGGTGCCCATCTGGGTAAGCGAGCCAATTGGTTTCGCCAGCCCTTTGCGGATGGCCTCTACCCCAGCTACGAAGGTCGTAGCCACGGCACCCATGCCGGGGATCATCACGCCCAGCTTGCCCTTCGGGGCCTGAATGCCGCTGTCGTGGTGCCTACTTTCGGATTTCGTGGATACTCTTGCCGCAGTACTCGCGCGCTTCTGCCGCTTCGCCATGTTTTGGCTGTTCCTATGAGGACCGGGGAATGTCAGACAAACGGGTATGTTCTCGTATTGCGCAGCGATTTGCAACAATGGAACTGATTCCGAGGACAGGCTTCTTCTTGCAGAGATGAAACAACGGAACGACGGAACGATGGAGGGGCGGGCGTCTCGCCCGTTGATGCCGCTCACAACCGCGGTCCTGCTGGTATGGCAATACCAGCTGATGGCTTTCAAGCCCCTATCGATGAGGTACGATTCTCACCGCGCGTTCAACAGGATCACAATCGCGATTAGCCCCGCCAGCGCCAGGC
>QHOM01000135.1 GCA_003218785.1 Verrucomicrobiota bacterium | reverse complement strand
CCGAAGGCTGCGCTTACAATCGCTTTTCTCGGGTCCGCAGTTGCCCTGGTTATCAGTTCCCTGATCTTTTTTAATCGAGCGCCACCGGCGACGACAACGAGAGCAGCTGCTCCCGGCGCAAGAGCTCTTAGCGCGCTGGCTGCGATTCCCGAAAAGAGCATTGCCGTTCTTCCATTCGAGAATTTGAGCACGAGAAGGAGAACGCTTACTTCGCAGATGGCGTGCAGGATGAAATCCTCACTGGCCTGGCCAGGGTGGCCGACTTAAAAGTAATCAGCCGGACATCGGTAATGCAGTACAAGAGCGGCGTTATGCGAAATTTGCGTAAGGTTGCCAAAGAGCTCGGCGTCGCGCATGTGCTGGGAGGCAGCGTGCAGCGCACCGGCGGCCGGGTGCGCGTCAGCGCTCAGTTGATCGATGCGCGGACCGACAGCCAGCTTTGGGCGGAACGCTACGATCGCGATGTCGCCGATGTGTTTGCGATTGAAAGCGAGCTTGCCGGGAAGATAGTCGCGCAGCTTCAAGCCAAAATCTCTCCGAGCGAAAAGGCGGCAATAGAGCAAAAACCAACGGACAACGTCGAGGCTTATGATGCCTACCTACGTGCTCTAGCGTATGAAGGACGTAGTAACAACTCGGACGATGCGCTGAGAAAAGCCATCGGTTTTTATGAGCGGGCGGTGCAGCTTGAGCCGAATTTTGCGCTGGCTTGGGCGCGGCTTTGTAGTGCGGACACGCTTCTTTACTTCCGCAACGCCGACACCACTGCCGCTCGGCGCGATGCGGCGAAAAAGCCTTAGAGAATGCGCAGAAACTCCAGCCGAACTCACCCGAAACGCAGCTCGCCTTGGGTTAATACCAATATCGGGTGTTGCGTGATTACGGGCTCGCCAAAACAACACTTAAAGAGGTCAGGAAACTGTTACCAGGAAACAGCGAGGTCCTAGGGGCCCTCGGCGCAGTTACTCGACGCGAGGGGGACTGGGAGGAAAGCGTTGCCTACTTGGAACAAGCTCTCGCCCTCGATCCGCGCAATACGGAGTTACTAGACACTGCGGCATGGACTTTCATAATGCTTCGACAATTCCCAGCTGCGCTAAAGCTCTACGATCGGGCGCTGGACATTATCCCAAACGATCCTGATCTGATGGCGGTAAAGGCGACCATTTATCAAGCCCAGGGTAATCTCCCAGAAGCCGCTAAATTGTTAGCGCAAGCAAACGCGCAGACTTCTTCTGAGAATGCCTTTTTCCAGAAGATGGTTCAGTTGAGGCTTGAACGGAATCTCGGTGAGGCAGTCCGATTGCTGCGAGCTCGACTGACCCAATTCCACTTTGCTTCTGAGATCGACAAGGGCAGTGTTCAGGTTTGGCTGGCTTTCACGCAGCGCCTTGCTGGGGAAACCTCTGGCGCAAAAGCTACCGCCGAACAGGCGCGCAACACGCTGAAGCCACTCTGCAAAGATCAACCAGACAACTCCTATCTTGCGGGAGTGCTGTCTTTGGCTTATGCCGTTCTCGGGGAGAAGGACTCGGCCCTAAAGGAAGCAGAACGCGCAATGATGCTTTTGCCGAGTACTAAAGATCGAGTGTTCGGACCGGCCTATGAGCAAAACCTGGCGTTAAATCAGATGATATTTGGCGAAACTAGCCGCCCGATCTCAACTCTCATACGGCTGTCACAAACACGATATTGTGGCTTGCTTTACTTCACACCTGTCACGCCGGCACTTTTAAGGCTAGATCCGATCTGGGACCCGTTGCGCGCCGATCCCGCTTTCCAAAAACTGAGGAAAAGCCGCGTTGAAGCGATCGCCAATAAGCTACTCGGAGCCACTCGCGGTTGAACCACGTCTCGGCGCATGCAGCGAGCGAGATCGTTTGGGTTATGGGCGGGCATACGCATTGCAAGGGGAGCTAATCCAACGATTGTTGCAGCCTCGAGTGCTGCCGTGGCAAGACGCCTGCATCAACGCCGGGATCCATTGCGCGGAGACCCGCGCTTCGAACAAATCGTCGCCTTGCTTGCACCAAAGTAGGCGGCAACTGGGAAGCGGCCTAACGAGACGGAGCTCAGCCACCGCTGGCGGGAGCGAGCTTTGCTGCGGAATTTAATGTTGAAGTCATCGCAAAACTAAACATCGGAACGGCCAGCGGTTGGCTGGAGCGATTGGTTAGACCTCACGTATCACAGATGTCTCCCAGTCGCCACTTGCCCTTAACACGATTCGAACGGGCGGCATTCTGGTGGGTAGTGCGGACCGGGCGCAATCTGATAGTGGATGTCGATTTTGTCCGGACTCACAACGTGGATGCGATAAACGGGCTGTGGATGACCGACCTCGCTGATCCACTCGTTGAATCTGAGCATCACGGCGTGCAAGTCTGCCTGTGACACGCTGCCGACGGCCCCGTCAATCTTTGCGGTGGGCGGAATGTCATCATTGTATAAACACGAGCATAGCAACATCGACGCGACCAAAGCCGCGGCGATGTTCACGTGTCGCATAAGGTCTAACGAGATGGAGATAAGCCACGGCAGGGTGTCGTGGCAAGCACGCTGAAGTTGTACCGAAATGGGGCCGTTGGCTTCATCGTTTGGTTAGATGTGACGAGTGGAAAAGACAGTTAGCCGTCGTGTGATGATTTCTTCTTACGACAGAAACCGTGGATGATCACGAAAACTCCGAACACGGAGGAGAGACCGCCTCCGATGACCGCTTGCCAGGGATACATGTAGGAAGGCCCCTTAAAGTAAATCGGAGCGTGGTAAAGGAGAGCTGAACGAGCACTCCACAAAAAGCCGACGCCAACTACAAACATTACGACTCCACAAATATCTCACCGAAATCTGGCTTGGTGCTATGCATCTAACGAGACGGAGCTGAGCCACCGCTGGCGGCAGCGAGCGTGGCAAACATGGAAAACTGTTTCATAAAATCAAACGCGGACTTCAAAGCGGCCAGCGGTTGGCTCCAGCGATTGGTTAGGTCTTTTGTGGCTTCACGGGAAATCCGGCTGGCTGCGCCGTCTCTCGCGGCGTGCCGTGATCTTGCGGCGGCGCAAGCAAGAAGATTTGGCCACGGCTGTCAATCCTCGCAAACGCCCGCATCACCATGACATGCTGCTGAACGAATGAAGGCGGTGCAAAGAGAGTGCGTGGAGAATAGACCCACGAGTGCTTTGATGTGCGAATCAGCACGCGCTCGCCAGGTAAATAGACCGGCGAGAAATCCGCAGAAGCATTCGGAGCGATGGTGACAACTTCCTTTGATTTGTCTTTGGTGATGACGATCTCTTCACCGGTCGCATTGAAAAGATGAACGTACTCAGCGGGTGAGCAGCTCGAAAGAGTGAGTGCGATGCCAACGATTAACAGCGCGCGCATAGACCTAACGAGACGGAGCTGAGCCACCGCTGACGAGAGCGAGGGTTCGCTTCAGTTTTCTACTTTCTAATTTCACCTTTGTAATTTTCTTAATCGGTCAGCGGTTGGTTCCAGCGATTGGTTAGGCATTTGGTGTGACTGCTTATTGGCGCGTAGTCAGGGACGAGTAATGGTTGGCAACCAACCGCCAGCGCCCTTGCTGCTTTACCCACACCCTGGTAAAGCGAGTGTCACTGGGAACAGTTTGGCCTTTGTCTTGCCCATTCATTGTTGAGCGGCCAGTCTCCACAGCCGTGTTTCCATAGACGCGCACTTGAACGTCATCGGTAGTGATAGATTGAAATTTCAAATCACCTGACGTGAAATCTAAAATCACCTGCGGCTTGGTTCTCACTGTGCCACTTGGCCCTACGCCTATGAAATCAGCAGCGTAGATGC
>QHOM01000012.1 GCA_003218785.1 Verrucomicrobiota bacterium | reverse complement strand
GAAAATTCGCGACGCTGCAACTAACCGAGGCTGGACGGGCGGCCTTGCGCGAACGAAAACCGATCACACTGACAAAGCCGTTTGATGTTGAAACGACCAGGCAATCCAAAAAACATCGTGCCGGTGACCTCGAATGCGACTAAGCGCTGTTTGCACAACTGCGCGTTTTGCGCCGCCAAATCGCCGACGAACGCGACGTGCCCGCCTACGTCATCTTCTCCGATGTTTCGCTGCGCGAAATGGCGCGAGTTTATCCGACGACATCCGCGGAGTTCGGTCGAATTCCCGGCGTTGGTCAGCAGAAACTGCGAGATTTTGCAGAGCCGTTTACGAGCGCGATCAAAGGTTATCTCACGAGCAATCCTCGCCAGCCACGAGTCAGCAACCGGCGAGGTTAGTGCTGTTCCTGGACCGATTTGGGCTCGAGATAGACGAACGTTTTCTGCACTTCCTGGAGCGCGCCCGAATCTTTCCGATAACTCGCTTCATCCCGCGATGAAAGAACGATGTAAGTGACCGCCCGCGGCAATTGAACATAGGCGACGCGCTCCCACTGGGGATAGGACTTGGTCGCCGGATACTCATTAATAAAGTAGTCGTGATCGTCCCGCGTCTTACCAGAGACGATTTTCTCTTTCGGTTTGCCATGCGTCTTCCGCATTTCCCTGATTACCATCGCGACGAATGCATTCACGTCTTCAAATTGAGTGCTGGCAATCTTCGCATACATGATCGTTTTCGCATCCGCCCATGATGAACCTTTCGAATAAAGGACACACGGCAAGCCTTGTTCGGCGCCGGAAGTGTTGTCCAAAACCCAGCCCTCGGGAGCAGCGATGTTAAAGGCGGCTTTCGGGCCGTAAACGATCCCGCCCGGATAACTTTCCTGCGCAGAAATTGGCGAGCAGAACAGCAAGAGGGCAAGGTAAATGAACACACATGTTCTCATCACATCTTCGCGGCTTTGTACTTTTAGTCTTCCTACTTCACATCAGGAGGCAGTTTCTTTTTGGAAATTACCTTGAACTTTCCCGTCTTGGGATCGAGTCCAGCCGTAAGCTGAAATTTCGCGTCATCAATTTCGCCGCCCCGAAAGATGGACAACTGCTCAAGCAACAGAACGCCGGCTTTGGTCCAGCGAAGCGGCTGAATGTATTCGTTGCGCACATCGCCTTTAACATCGACTCGCAAGTCCTCGGGCTTAGTCACTTCAACGAATTTATCGCCTTGCTGGCGGCAAACAGAGGTAGGACTTTATTCTTCGCTGGCAACGTCACTAGCTCGATCGCCTTGTTCGTTTCCGAAAAGAGTTTATTGGGCTCACTGTTGTCGCCTTCGATGAGTTGTTTATTCGTCTCGCCATCGTACAAGATTCGCATCGCGAATTTTCCATCTGGCGAGATGTCGCGGATTTTTTCCGCCTCAGCGGATTGTTGGGCGTGGATCGAAGTCGTTACAATCATGAGAAAAGCGAGGACGCCCAGGAGCGGGAGGCTTTCATCCTCGAACGTTGAGAAATTCCGGCGTGCATTGTCAAGCCGTCTCGCACTAAGATTGCCTATGCATGATCGCCGTGTCGCCATACTTACGGTGTCAATCTTGCTGACCCGTTCCGCTTACGCGGCAAATCCGTTTCTCGCTGCGCCGGACGACAAACCGGTCACCGCCGAGTTTCGCGGCACGGAATGGGGCGACAACATTTCGCAGGAAGAAATCCCGCTCACGGCACGACTGGTCACAACACGCGTTGCAAAGATGCCCTGGGGCGCAATTTTCAAAATCGAATTCGCCAATCTTCAATCATCCGCGCCGGAGCCGCGCAAGATCGAGCCTGAATACTTCGTCGCGACCGACGACCGGATCGTTTTGCTGAACGAGGAAAATATTCCTGCCGCGATCAACCGGATCTCGGCGTTGGACAAACCGCCCCAATTTGAGGCGAACGAAATTTACGGAATTACCGGCGGCAGCTTCAATCACGAAGATGGATTGTGGAAGACGACAATCAGATTGAAAGGCGATTTGTGCGTTTACGAAGCGAGTCATCCCTCGGGCCATTTCAAAAAGGTCGTTTGGAAAAAAGGCGTTGGGCTGGTCGATCACGCAAGCGGATACGGCGCGAGGGCTGATGGCTATCGACTCAAACGGACCACAGCAAGACGCGCATCGTGAACTGTCCAAACTTTTCAAAAAACTAACAGGTTATGCGATTCCTACTTAATTTACCGGTGCCGATCTCATTTTTGATCGTGTCGGCGATTACGACTGTTTTCGCCCTGGCCGGACTTCGCTTCGTTCGAAAGAAGTATTCGGCAGAAGTCCTAAAAGAGAACCACGAAGTAGCCGCAATAATCTTCAATGCCTTCGGACTGTTTTACGGTGTGATGATCGCCTTTGTTGTATTTGTGACGTGGAGTGGATACGACGAGGCCACAAAGAACCTGCAAATGGAAGCCAACGAAGCCGATGATCTTTTCCACTGTGCGAAAGCATTCCCTGAACCTGCGAACAAAATAGTACAGCAGGGACTAATGAATTATACCGCTTCGGTTTATAATGACGAGCTGAAAAGAATGTCACAGGGCGAGATAAGCCTCCATTCCAACCGAGCGATGGCAAGGCTTATAACAGTGCTCTATCAGATCGATGAAAAATCGATTCCCAACAGAGAGCTGTACGCCGAATCATTAAACCGGTTAAATAACCTCGCTCAATACCGCCGACTCAGAATATTTGCGGGGAACGATACGGTGCCACCGGTTGTCTGGTTAGTCATACTTGTTGGCGGGGTAATCACTGTTTCCTACACCTATTTCTTCGGAATGAAGAACATCAAGGCACAATACATGATTACAGCCACGCTTACGGTAACGATCACATTAATTTTATTTTTGATATACGTCCTTGATCATCCGTTTACCGGAACAAGCAAGGTGAGCGCGGAGCCTTTGAAAGAGGTGATGGAGATCCTGCAGAAAGAATGAACAAAGCTCTTGTGTACCTCTTGTCCACCCGTTGAGCTCCGGCCGATTTCTTAGCGCCGCTTTTTTCTCGGCAATCTTTTGCGTTTGGTTTTCGCGAACTCGCGCAGCTGTTTCTTGGTCATCGACTTGTACATTCCTCTCGAAGCCCCTTTGAGGGATGACTTCGAGCGTCTGCCACGTTTCGCAGCGAGTGCCGCGCCAGCCGCCATTTGTTGTTTCTTCGATCTTGCAGGCATACAAACGTTTCGCGTGTCGGCGAGGAAATGGATTTGTTCAACTCGCACCACGTTTGCGCCAGAAGAAGTAGACCGGCACTCCCGTCAGCACGATTAAAATTCCAATTCCAGAGGTTGTGGGGCCGAGGCAGGCAAGATCGACAATAAGCAAACCGGCGAGCAAGATCGATATGATCGGAACGATAGGATAACCCCGCGTGCGATAAGGTCGCTCAGCGGTTGGAGATTTTTTTCGGAGGAGAATTACTGCCGCGACGAGCAAGAAATAAAAGAGCAGATCGGCAGAGACAATGTACTCGAGCAACTGCGTATAAACGTTTCCGTAGGTAACCCGGCCGGTGGCAGACTGCGTTGTCATCGCGCGCGGAAGTGTTAAGAACGCAGTCCAGATTCCTTGCGCGACCAGCGCCGCGGCCGGCGCGTGCTGCGCATTTGTCGTTCCGACGCGGCGGAAAAACAGACGATCCCGTGCCATCGCGTAATACACGCGCGCGCTGGCAAGAATTAGCCCATTGTTGCAACCGAACGTCGAAATCATGATCGCGGCCGCCATGCACATTGCGCCGGGACGGCCGAAGAGCGCGTACATCGCCGCACTGCGACCCGATTTTGCGGCGCGTGCTCGATTCCCGAAAATGGCAAGACCGCGATGTAAGCGAGATTGGCGAGCAAATACAAAACCACGACGATCCCGCAGCCTGCAAGCAGCGCGCGCACAAGGTTGCGCGCCGGGTCGCGCACTTCGCTCCCGACGAACGTCACGTTCGTCCACGCCGTTTGCGCAAAGAGCGGGCCGACCATCGCTTTGCCAAAAAGAAGCGCCAATGCGAGGCCGCCAACGAAAGTAAAACCGGGTTGCGCGATTTGAGGGCTCCAGCCGTTGATCCACGAATCCCACGACGCGGATGAACGCGCGGCACTCTGTGCATTCCAACCGAGCGATAACCCGAGCAGAACAACCGCAGCCAACGTCGCAGTTTTCGCGAACGTAAATATGTTTTGCACGAGCTTGCCGATCTCGAGGCCGCGCGTGTTGGTCCAAGTCAGCAGCGCGATCAAAGCGATCGCGACCAGTTGCTCAGTAGATAAACTGATCGCGTAGTGATCGCCTAACGGGATCGGTCTCACCAAATAATTCTCCGGCCCAGCTGCCGGAACAAAGACACCGAGAAATTTTGCGAAGGCGATTGCGACCGCCGCGATTGTTCCCGTTTGAATGACCAGAAACAAAGTCCAGCCGAACAAAAATCCGATCGCCGACCCTTAAGCTTCGCGCAGAAAAACGTAAACGCCGCCCGCCCGCGGCATCATGGTCGCCAGCTCCGAACAGCAAAGCGCGCCGGTGATTGTCATCAAACCGGCCACCGCCCAAGCCGCAACAACCAACCGGGTGCGCCAATTAAGCGAGCCGACTCGGCCGAAGTGATGAAAATGCCCGACCCGATCATCGAGCCCATCACGATCATGGACGCGTCGACCGGTCCGAGGGCGCGAACGAGTCCGGATTGCTGCCGGTTGTCGGTCTTATTGCTCACAGCGACTCTGAGGCGCGCTGATCCTGACGCCTTGATATTCAAGTTGTGATCGTAATTCGCGCGCGAACTCAACTGCGCCGGGCGTATCGCTATGCACACAAATCGTTTCGGCGTGTACATCGACATCTTTTCCATCGATGGCGCGAACCTTGCCTTCCCCAAGCATTCGCAAGACGCGCGCCGCCGCTTCCAGCGGATCATGCAACAAAGCGTCCGGTCGCGAGCGCGGAACGAGCGAACCGTTGGCGAGGTAATTTCGGTCCGCGAACACTTCGTGCGCGATTTGCAGACCGTATAATTCGCCGGCACGTGCGAGAGCGCTGTTATCGGGCGCAAACAAAATCAATTTTGGATCGACAGATTTCGTGGCGCGCGCAATCGCATCGGCCAGTTTTTGATCGCGCGTCGCCATATTGTAAAGCGAGCCGTGCGGTTTGATGTGGTTTGGTCGTATTCCGATGGCTGCAACTATCGCTTGAAAAACGCCCAGTTGATAAGCTACTGCGTCAAAAACTTCTTCGGCGCTCACTTTCAATTCCTTGCGACCGAAATTTTCCCGATCGAAAAGACTGGGATGCGCCCCAACGGCGACCCCGCAGGCCTTAGCGGTGGAAACTGCGGCGTGCATTGTATCGGCATCGCCCGCGTGAAAACCAGTCGCGATGTTCGCAGAGCTGATAAGTTCAAATAGCTCGGCATCATGCCCTGCTCCTTCGCCGAGATCAGCGTTAAGATCGACAGACAAATTCATGAGTCGTGCAAACTGAGTCCAATGCGAAAGCGTTCAAGTTCACGCTCACGCTGAAGCAAAAGTCCATGCGCATCGGCGATCGAGACTTCGGAGAAACGCACGTGATCGCCAGCGCAGAGTTGTGCGGCTACAGAAAGGTCGACGGTAATCACCTGCGCAATTTTCGGATAACCGCCAATTGTTTGGCAATCTCCTAAAAGCAGAATCGGCATTCCGCTCGGTGGAACCTGGATCGTGCCCGGGGCGACTGCTTCGGACACAAGATCGAGCCGCTTCCCGCCCGAAGGGCAGCCGATTGGTTCAATCGGCTGGGTTGTCCAGCTCTTTCTATTGAGCTCACTCGACGTTGCGCGTAATCTCTCTTGAAAAAGCTGCCCGGCTTCTCCGGGTTCGGCGACATCGTCTGTTCGACGCAATTCGGGCCCAGCCAATCGCACGCCCATACGATCGGAATCGGGTGAGACGGCGAATGCTTCGCTCGCAAACCGTTGAAGCGTTACATCGTTGAAGCCGTTCCACTCCGCGCCGCGGACGACGCGCAGGACGGGATTAGCAGTCGCCGTTTGCGACCAAGGCTGAGGCGCGCTCCATTGGGCGATTCGTTCCGCTCGCAGGTTGTCGATCCAAACGTTTGTGCGCTCGGAATTTTTACCGAGGGGAACAATGTCGCCATCGCGCAGTGCACGACCGCCCAGGCCGCCGAAATTTCCGCGCAAATCCGTCGAGCGACTGCCGAGAACCGGCACCACAGCAATTCCGCCGGATATGGCAAGCCAACCGCGACAGCCCTGCTGTGGGCCAGAGATTGATAATTCATCTCCCGCCGAAACCAGCGTTGAATGTCCGGCTGGAATCGAACGCAATGCCACCGAAGCTTTGTAAACGCCGCCGCACCAGCTGATGATGCGCTCATCCTCGAAGCGTAAACGGACATCTCTCTGTGTGATTTCCAATCCCGCGGCTGTCTCGTCATTGCCAACGAGTAAGTTAGCGATTCGCATTGCATGAAGATCAAGCGCGCCACCGCTGGAAACGCCAAATTGCCGATGGCCAGTACGACCAAGATCCTGGACAGTTGTTAAGAAACCCGCGCGGATGACCGTCACATTCATGCTCGTCCATTTAACGCTTTAACGATTTAACCATTCAACGATTCAAATTCCTCTCGTGTGATCTTGCGAAAACGCATCTGATCGCCGGTTTGCAAAAGGGCGGGAGGATCTCGTTGCGGATCGAATAATCGCAATGGCGTACGGCCGATTACATTCCAACCGCCGGGAGACTTTTGGGGGTAAATACCGGCTTGCGCGCCACCAATTGCGACGGACCCAGCCGGAATTTCCTTTCGCGGGACGGTGTGACGTGGCGTCGCTAATTTGTCCGGGAGACCGGTGAGATACGGAAAACCGGGGGTAAATCCGATACAGTTAACGCGATATTCAGCTCCGCGGTGAAGATCGACAACTTCACTTGGAGAAATCTGCGCATGGTGCGCAACACGCTTGAGATCCATAGCAAACTCCAAATCATAACAAACAGGAATCTCGGCCGTGTGTGTAGCCCCACGCTTATGTCGCCTACGTCCGCCGGCGAGCACCTCGCCAATTCGCTGGACGAGCAATTCAATCACACCATCCGGCTTGGCTCCATCATTGATCATCCGAAGCGGGTCAAAGAAAACCGCGACGGTGGTGTAAGCCGGCGCGAGTTCGATGACACCGGGAATCGCAGCTTCTTGCAACCGGCGAAACGTGCGGAGGATTTCGTTCAGCGTTTCATCAGGCGCATCTTCGAACCGATCGCGCAGACGCACGATGAGAGCGGAATCTCCAAGAGCCGTAATCTGCATGCGAGAAAAGATCGACAAGCGCGCCGAGAACCTTAACTGGACGTGGTGTCCCCAGCCAATCCAGAATCTCTGCGGTCAGCTCTTTTCGGGCGAAACGGCTTCCCTGACGTTTTGGACGTGCTCCTTGATTTCGCCCACTTGCGGATGCACCTCACTAATCAAATCGTGTTCCACCTGCGAAAGCTTTTCGATACGTCTGGTCATTTCATGCAACTCTTCCAACATCGCATCCTGGCGAGATGAAATGCGATGCATCCACCAAAAACAGACGCACCAACAACCAAGACCAACCCAAGTGAGCACAAAAAGGGTCATGTCACTGCGCGCGCGCGGCTTCGATCTCGATGTTGATCGCAACGTCCTGGCTAATCCCTGAAACAGCTTCGGTCGCGCTCCCAAACATCAATCCGAAATCGCGGCGCTTGAGAGGCTCCGTCGTGACTTCCCAACGAGTTCGTTGGAGTGAAGCTTCGTCTGTCAAAGGAGTGGCCAGCTTCACATGCAACGTGATCGGTTTCGTGACGCCATGCATGGTGAGGTCGCCAAGGATGTCGCCACTCTGTTGGCCAGTTTTTTTCACGCTGCGGCTCTTGAATGTGATCTCAGGAAACTTCGCAACATTAAAAAATTCAGGGCTGCGCAGGTGATCGTCGCGCTTCTTGATTCCAGTATCGATGCTGCTCACCTGAATTCGCGTTGAAACAGACGACTGTTCCGGACGCTGACGATCGAGATCGATGTTGCCGGAAAATCGAATGAACTTGCCATTCGTAGTACCGAGGAATTGGTGCACGCGGAATCGAATGGTGGAGCGCGAAGCGTCAAATTTAAAGGCTTCGTTTGCGGTGGCGCTGTGAATCACCGCTGCGAAAGCAAAGGCGAGCCAGCTAAATCGAATCATCGGTTTCATCGGAGTTTCCTTTCATTTGCGTGCGTCGAATCGTTCGATGCAAGCGTCTTCAACAGCAGCGTACGGGATAGCGGCAATCTCCCGAACAAATTGCCAAGCGCAAAGGCTGGATCGCTCTTGAGCGTCTTCGCGTCATGCACGCCTGCGATGCGTGCAAGCTCAGTCTCAAAGTGCCCGACCGCGCGGGGGCTCGGATCATTGGCATCGAGGTAACCGAAGGCGCGGCGCAACAAATGAAATAGTTCCGGTTCGCGATGATCTCGCTCTGTGCAAGTCTCAATTAGCTCGACAAAATAAGCTGCAACCTGTGTGCGCAAATAATTTTGGCGAATACCGGCGAATGGATTTTTAAGCACCACTTCCGCGAGCGTGTGCAGAGTCGATTTGCGACTGGGGATGATTGAAATCTCTGTTTCAAAAAAAAGATCGAGCTTACCCGCGAAGGGCGTCCTTGTCCGGCGCGCGCCCTTCGCGACAGTCTGGATGCAGCCGAGCGATTCGGTGCACCACGAGACGATCAGGCTCGTGTCGCTGAAGTTGCGTTTGCGTAAAAGAATCGCGGAGGTGCTTTGCACAAATCACCTGTTCATAATGTGCAACGCGCGTTTCTCAACATTGAGCGCGGCCTCCTTGACCGCTTCGCTCAAGGTCGGATGGGAGTGGCAGGTGCGGCCGATATCTTCCGAGCTACCGCCAAATTCAATCACAGAAACGGCTTCGGCGATTAGTTCCGAGGCGGCGTGTTGCAAAATGTGCGCGCCGAGAATGCGATCCGTTTTTTCGTCCACCACAAACTTGACCATTCCATCGATGTCTTCATTGCACAGCGCGCGGCTGTTTGCCCGGAACGGAAACTTTCCGACGCCATAATCGATCCCTTTCTCTTTCGCTTGATCTTCGGTCAAGCCGACGCCCGCGAGTTCAGGATTCGTGTAAATGACTCCGGCAATCGCATCGTAGTTCACGTGGCCAGCTTTGCCCGCAATTATCTCCGCGCAGGCGATCCCTTCGTCTTCCGCTTTATGCGCGAGCATCGGGCCGGCAATCACATCGCCAATTGCGTAAATGCCTTGAACGTTTGTCCGAAAGTGATTGTCGATCTTGATCCGTTTCCTTTCATCGAATTCGACGCCCACTTTCTCCGCGCACAGACCTTCGGAAAACGGGCGGCGTCCAACTGAAACAAGTACTTTATCCGCTTTGAATTTTAGTTCTTCGCCGCTTTTCGTTGCCGTCGCTGTTACGGCGCCATTGTCGATCTTGACCGCGCTCACTTTTGTTTCGAGGTGGAACGTGATGCCCTGAGCCGTGAGCAAACGCTGGAGCAGATTGGATAGTTCAAGATCGAAGCCAACGGCGATGCGCGGAAGAAATTCGAGCATGGTTACTTCGGAGCCGAGCCGGTTCCAGACCGAACCCAGTTCGAGGCCAATTGCACCCGCGCCGATGACAAGAAGTTTCTTCGGCGCTTCGGCGAAGGTAAGCGCTTCGGTGCTGCTGACGATGGTTTTGCCATCGAACTTCGCAAACGGCAGCTCCACCGGCGCACTGCCGGTCGCAATCACGATGTTTTTGGTTTCGAGCTCTTGCGTCTCACCTTTCGACGATTTAACGGAAACTTTCCCAGGCGCGGTGATCGTGCCGATCCCTTCGAAAGTCGTGACCTTGTTCGTCTTCATCAGCGCGCGCACGCCGCCGGTGAACGTTTTCACCACCTTGTCCTTCCGCTGCTGCATTTTTCCAAGATCGACATGTGCCCCATCGATCATGATGCCGTGTTTTGCGGCTTCTTTTTTAGCGAACATGAAATGGTCGCTTGAGGTCAACAACGCTTTGCTCGGGATGCAGCCGATGTTCAAGCAAGTCCCGCCAAGTTCCTTGTCTTTTTCGACAAGTGCTGTTTTCAGTCCGAGCTGCCCAGCACGGATCGCGGCGATATAGCCTCCCGGTCCTGAGCCAATAATTACGACATCAAATTTCTCCATCATCAGATTATCCGTACTCCGTTGGCGTCTTCCACTGAATGCTTTTCGACGAGGGCGTTGAAACGTACACGCGGGGCGCGTGCGCTCCCCAATCTAAAAATCGAGCGGCAACTTCTTTGGATCCTCGATGCACTCCTTTACTTTTACGAGAAATGTGACCGCTTCTTTTCCATCGATCGCACGGTGATCGTAACTCAGGGCGAGGTACATCATCGGGCGAACTTCCGCTTTCGCATCCACGGCAACTGGTCGCGGCATGATTTTGTGCATCCCGAGAATGCCGCTTTGCGGCGGATTGAGAATCGGCGTGCTCAGCAAAGAACCGTAAACGCCGCCGTTTGAAATAGTGAATGTGCCGCCTTGCAAATCCTCGATTTTCAATTTCCCTTCGCGCGCCTTCACCGCGAAACCGGCAATATCGAGTTCCAGTTCGGCAAAACTCTTCGCATCCGCATCCCGCACGATGGGCACAACGAGTCCGCGCTCCGTCCCGACCGCTACGCCGATATCGTAGAAATTGTTTTGGATGAAATCCTCGCCTTCAATACGTCCATTGACCACGGGCACGGCTTTGAGCGCCTCGACGCAGGCTTTGATGAAGAACGACATCAAACCCAGCTTGACGCCATTTTTTTTCGTGAACTTCTCTTGCGATTTCGCGCGCAGCTCCTGAACCGCCGACATATCGCACTCGTTAAAAGTCGTGAGGATGGCGGCGGTCTGCTGCGCCATCACCAGTTGCGCAGCAATTTTACGGCGCAGTGGCGACATTCTCTTGCGAGTGAATCGACCATCTGCTGATGGTTGAACTTCGCTGGCCTCAATCTTTTCTCCCGCCTTGTCCCGCTCTTGCACCGCGGCCAGCACGTCACCTTTGGTCAAACGTCCCTCTTTGCCGGTCCCGGCGATTTTCTCCGGCTCGACATGTTCTTCTTCGACAACGCGCCGAACGGCGGGTGAAAGAGTTGTAGGCGGGGTCGGTGACCCCGGCCTGCCGCGGTCAGCGCCCGCGGCCACAACTGCCTTTTCTTCTGCGCCCTTTTTCTCTGCCTCGGGTTCTTTCTTTTTTTCCTCTGGCTCCTTGTTCTTTTCCGGAGGTTTCTCCGCCTTTTTTTCCTCGGGCGGCGCCTCTGAATCGTCTATTGTCGCAACCACTTCGCCAATTTTCACTTCCCGGCCTTCAGGAACTTTCGTTTCCAGTACGCCGGCCTTTTCGGCAACAATTTCTGTAGAAACCTTGTCGGTCTCGAGTGTGAACAGGGCCTCACCTTCATTCACAAAGTCGCCGGATTTCTTGTGCCAAACGGAAACGACACCGCTAGTGATCGACTCACCGACGGCGGGAATTTTAACTTCGATGCTCATGCGCCCGCCTAACTAAGCGCAGAAAAAACCGCTGGTCGATTGGATTTTGACTTCGCAACTCACGTGCGATCTTGAACTTTCATAGCGCGCCAAGCGGTCGCGCCCTACCGTTCAAATGGAAAACGCTTCGGCGACCAGCGCCGCTTGTTCGCGCTTGTGAATTGCCAGCGCGCCGACCGCGGGACTGGCGCTGGCCTTGCGACCGGCGTATCCGACGTCGCGGCCGAGAAGTCTGCGCAGGCGCGGTTCGATAAAACTCCAGGCGCCCATGTTTTGGGGTTCTTCCTGGCACCAAACCAGCGTGGCTGTCTTGGGAAAGGGTTTGAGCATGGCGCCGAGTTTCTTCCCCGCCAGTGGATATAATTGCTCGATGCGAATAATAGCGGCGTTGTCGATCTTTTCAGCATCGCGATAATTCAAAAGGTCGTAATAAACTTTGCCCGAACAAAAGATCACCCGTTTCATCTTTTCAGTTGGACCCACTTTGGGCGAATTGAGAATCTCTTCGAAGCGTCCGTTTGTGAATTCCTCCCCACGTGAGGAGGCGAATTCCGCGCGCAACAGGCTTTTCGGCGTCATAATGATGAGCGGCTTGATGAAATCGCGTTTCATCTGTCGCCGCAGGACATGGAAATACTGCCCGGAGGTGGTGAGATTGCAGACTTGGATGTTGTCTTCGGCGCATAATTGCAAGAATCGCTCCAGCCGGCCGCTGGAATGTTCCGGCCCTTGCCCTTCATATCCATGCGGAAGCAACAGAACGATCCCACTCGGGCGCTGCCATTTCGATTCCGCTGAGACGATGAATTGATCGATGATGGTCTGCGCGCCATTGGCAAAATCGCCGAACTGCGCCTCCCACAAGCAAAGCATTTTGGGGTAATCGAGTGAGTAACCGTAATCGAAGCCGAGCACGGCAGCTTCGGAGAGCTGACTGTTGTAGATGCAAATGCGCGCCTGTTTTTCGGCCAGATGCATGAGCGGAACATACGGTTCGCCTGTTTTAGCATCGTAAAGAACGGAATGCCGGGTGCTAAAAGTCCCTCGCGAACTGTCCTGCCCCGACAGTCTGACTGGGAGCCCTTCCAAGAGCAGCGAACCGAACGCGAGGGCCTCGGCGTAATGCCATTCATACGGCCCGCCAGCGTCAAATACTTTGCGCTGATGCTCGATCACGATGCGCTTTATTTTCGGCTGAACGTGAAAACCATCCGGCACATGCGTCAGGCCATCCACAATCGTTTTCAACATTTCGTTGCTGATCGCAGTGGACTCGGATGAGCTTGTGTATTCTGGCTGGAAGACAGCCGTCGACTCTCTAAACTTCGCCTGTTCGTCTGTCTTCTCTTTCTCGCGCGCTTTTACATTTTCGAGTGGCAAGTCGAGTCGAAGCTGAAATTCCGTTTCAAGCGAGACCACGTCATCCTGACTCAGCGTCCCAGCTTCGAGTAGTTGTCGTTTGTATAACTGCGTGATCGATGGTCGTTTGTCGATCCTGGCGTAAAGATCAGGCTGGGTGAAGGAGGGTTCGTCGACTTCCTGGTGGCCATGTTTGCGGTAGCAATACATGTCGATTACGACGTCACGCCCAAATTCCTGGCGAAAATCGAGTGCCATTTCGGTCACAAACCTCACCGCGAGCGGATCGTCGCCGTTCACATGGAAAATTGGCGCTTCAATCATTTTCGCGACGTCGGTCGCATACATGGACGAGCGCCCTTCTTCAGGCAGAGTTGTAAAACCGATTTGGTTGTTCACGACGACGTGAACCGTGCCGCCAGTGCTGTAGCCGGGAAGCTGCGACATGTTGAGCGTCTCTGCGACGATCCCCTGCCCCGCAAAGGCTGCGTCGCCATGAAGTAAGAGCGGCAAAACTTTACGGCGATGTTCGGTATCGTTACGGATGCGCTGTCTTGCGCGCGCCGTGCCTTCGACTACGGGATCGACCGCTTCGAGATGGCTCGGGTTCGCTGAAAGTCTAATTTCGACTTCGCCGCCGGAAGGAAGCTTCCGCACCGTCCGATAACCGAGATGATATTTCACGTCACCATCGCCTGCCACCAGGTTCGGAATGTAATTCTCGGTGAATTCCGTGAAGATAATGTTGAGCGACTTCTTCAGAAAGTTCGCCAGCACATTGAGACGGCCGCGGTGCGTCATTCCCATGCAAATCTCTTCAATCCCGGCGTCCGGGCATTTCTGCAGAATTACGTCAAGGATCACCATCAGCGATTCCGCCCCTTGGAGCGAGAAACGCTTTTGTCCGACGTAATGCGCATGTAAAAACGTCTCGAAGGATTCCGCCTCCAGCAGTACTCGCAGTAGAGCCATTTGCACTGCTCGAGGGGGGTCTAGTTTTGCTGGACGCGATTCGAGACGGTGTAGCACCCAGTTGCGGACGCGCGTGTTCTGGATGTGCATGAACTCAGACCCGATCGGCCCGGCGTAAATTCTCTCCAGCGCCCCGATCATGTCGCGCAGCGTCATCTGCCGGTTGTCGAAGAAGAATTTCGATGAAACGCGGAGATCGAGATCCTTTTCGCTGAAGCCGAGTTCGCGCAGAGTCAGCAATGGATTTTCCGGGCGTCTCTGTGCGAGCGGATTTACCCGCGCGATGGTGTGCCCAAGAATGCGGTAAGCGTACACGAGTCCGTCCACCCGCGACTGCAGCGAACTTTCGCGAACTTCGACCGGCTTGGTGACCGCGCCATCGTGTTCCGGCACTTCCCCGAGCTCGAACCCTTCGAAAAACGCGGCCCATCCCGAATCGACTGACTCAGGATTTCGCCGCCAGCGGCGATAATTCTCCTCGATCAGATCGAGATTCGCGCGAGCCGCAATTGAGGTGCGCATATCAAATTAATCTGCGACTATTACGCTGCGCGGCAAGTTGACAGTGCGAATGCAGTCTCGTTACTTGCAACGCACATGACGGCGACCGAAATCTACGAATCGGTAACGAACTGCGGCGCGAGCGATTTTGCGGAAATCGCCACTGTCTTGAACCGAAATAAACCATGGTGTTTGCGAAGTCTGGGTAGCGCACGCGTCCTGCGTGCTGGCGAGCGAGTCCTCGCGATCGCGACCTTTCCTTTGGGCTCGCTCCTTTCCGCTGCGAGCGGAAGTCAGAGAAAAGATTGTTTCGGCGCGACGCCGAAACCAACACGCGGGACGCGCGCGCTACCCGTAACTGCGAGCCACGCACTAATTACGGCGCTGCTGCTTCTGGCAGGGGCGACATCTTTGTTCGCGCAGGCCGACCCAGCTTCAGAGCCGTCTGTTTTAGCCGTGGCAAAGGTCTTGCCGGCGGTGGTGAATATCAATACCGAGCGCGTGGTCAAGCGAACAGTGCGCGATCCATTTGAGGATTTTTACGCGCAATTCTTTGGTTACAATCGCGTTCGACCGCGCGAAATTCGCCAGACCCTGCAGAGTCTCGGCTCCGGTTTCATCATTGATCCA
>QHOM01000134.1 GCA_003218785.1 Verrucomicrobiota bacterium | reverse complement strand
AAAAGGAAAGAGCAAAGAACCGGAGTCAGAGTCACTGAGACAACTAAAGATGCGAATAGAGATATCGTAAATGCGAGTCCGAGAGGCGTAAAGATCCGGCCCTCGACACCGGTAAAAAAGAAGATCGGACCAAAGACGACGAGAATAATCAGCGTCGCATAAACGATCGGAATCCGGATCTCACGCGAAGCGTTGAAAACGACCCGTAACGGAGGATCCGGATTTTCTTTTAGCCGGTTCTCCCGCAATCGGCGGAAAATATTTTCCACGTCGATGATCGCGTCATCCACAACGGCACCGATGGCAACAGCCAACCCGCCCAAGGTCATGGCGTTAATCCCAACGCCGAAGACTCGCATCGTCAGCATCCCCATAAGCAGGCTGAGCGGCATGGCGGTTAAAGTAATGAAGGAAGCGCGAACGTTGAAAAGGAAAAAAACCACCACGATCGTCACCACGATAGCGCCTTCGATCAGAGCGCGCCGGAGATTGGTAACGGAAGATTCAATGAAGTTCGCTTGACGGAAAACCTGGGTCTCCAATTGGACGCCTTGCGGTAGAGTTTTTCGGATCTCCTCCAGTGCTTTTTCGACGTTATAAGTGACGGTAAGCGTGTCGCCGCCAAAAAGCTTCGACACCGTTCCAATAATCGCCGGCTTCCCCATGTAGGCGCTGTCCCCACGCGGAAACTCCGGCCCGAACTTGATCTCGGCGATCTGCTCCAGCGGAATCGGGACGCCGTCGCGCTCGGCTACCACGGTTCTTTTAAGATCTTCCAGCGAGCCGATTCGTCCCACGCCTGTGACGACAAACTCCTGGCCGGGAGCAACGCTGAAGCCGCCAGGGACATTTTTGTTTGTTTCGCGCAGCGCCCCTACGACTTCTTTGACCGTCACGTTGTACTGGAGAAGCCTGGGCGATGAGAGCAGAACCTGATATTGTTTCGGCCCTGGCCCTATGCAAACCACAGAGGCGACGCCGGAAATAGACAAAATACGATTGCGGATCTCCCAGTCACAAAGCGTTCGCAAATCGAGCAGTGAAACTTTGTCGCTTTGAAGAGAAAATTTTACGAGCCAGCTCACAGCCGAAGTGATAGGCAGCATCACCGGTGCCTGGGTTCCAGGAGGAAACTGCTCTTTGACCTCCTGAAGCCTTTCATTGACCAACTGCCGCGCGGCGTAGATGTTGGTCCCCCAATTAAAGACCACGATAACGGTCGATAGCCCCGCGGAGGACTTGGAGCGAACCACATCCACACCAGGAGTGCCATTGACTGCCGTCTCGATGCGAAAAGTAATCAGCGTTTCTACATCCTCTGGTGATAGTCCCGGTGACTCGGTTTGGATTACAACCTGAGGTGGGGCAAATTCCGGCAGAACATCCAAGGTCATTCGGCGAAGGACAAAGATACCGGCGATGAGAACGACAATGTAGGCAGTCACTACTAAGAGCCGATTTCTTAAAGACCACCGAATAATCCAGTTAAACATGAACCGTTTCTCCTTATGGTCTAGTGCGTATGCCCACCGAGAGCCGCGCCACCCTGCCGTGCTATCAGCGACTGAGTGTAAAGCTGCTGCTTGCCATCAGTTACTACTTTGTCGCCAGGGAGAAGCCCTTTTTTCACTTCAACGAATCGGTCATCTCTTGCTCCAAGGACAACGTCCGCACGCCGGAAGGACCCTTTCTCCTCGACAAACACGAAGCTCTCACCTTCCGTTGAGATCAGAGCCTCTTGAGGAATAGCCAGAACTTCTCCCTGTCCGCCCACGACAATGTTCATCTCGGAGAAGAGATTGGGTTTTAATTTTCCGGAAGGATTGGCAACCTCAACCCAGAAACGGAGCGTGCGCTTTTGCGGATCAATCGTAGGACTAAAACGGGATATTTTGCCGGTAAAGACTTCCTCCGGATAGGACGCGAGACGAATGCGAACTGTCTGCCCGCTCTTCAGCTCACGAAGTGACTCCTCGAAGGCCTCTCCCTCAACAAAGACCACCGAAGGGTCAAGAATCTTGAAGATAACCTTGCTTGGCTCAACCGACTCTCCCAACACCACGTTGCGCTCAGCAATGAAACCACCGATCGGCGCCACAACGGGAAACGTAGCGATGTTCTTCTCCGCGCGGGCTTTTTTGACCGCGCTTTCCGGTATTCCGAGGAGAACCAGTTGCTTTTCGGCTCCTTCGATTTCATTGAGCACAGCCTGATAGTTGTTTTGCGCCGCTATCAATTCCTTTCGAGCAGCGATCCTGCTTTCGACCAGGCTTTGTACACGCTCGAGTTCGGCCTTGGCCAAGGTCAGCTTATTTTCCGCCTGCATGAGATCTACTTGGAGCTTCTGAATCTCGGCGCTCTGGACTTCTGCGAGACGCTGGCCTCTCTGAATGGCATCTCCAGCTTTGTAAAAAAGACCCACAATCCTTCCTGAAACCCGGCTACTGACTTGAGCTTCTCTGTCGGGATGCGGCTTTACGACTCCGGCCACGCGAATCACGTTTTCAATGGCGCGCAGCTCCGCGGTGACGGTCTTAAGCCCGATGTTAGCCCTTTGTTCGGAGTTCAACGTCAGAGCCGAAGCCTTCGTTTTGGTCTCATCATGCCGCCGTGGTTCATTGCCCGTATGCTCATGTGAGGACGTTTCCGTAGGCGACTTCATGGCCTTTGGTGTTTCCTCATGACTTGCGGTATCTGCTTTCCTCTCTCGGCTGGTTACTCTGCCCAACCAAAAAGCGACGACCAGGAGCAAAACTAAGACAACTGAAACGACAACTTTCTTTGTGGAACGCATAATATTTCCTCACTCTATTCCGGCCTGAAGTTTCAACTCAGCGAGCGATAGATTGTAGTTGGTCAAGGTGTTGAAGAATTTGAGCCGGGCCTCGATGACCTGGTTCTGAAACAAAATAAGCTCGGGCAAATCAATTTGTCTTTCTTGATATGCTTTTTGATAGAGCTCCAGGCTATCGTCGAATCTTTTCACTGTCTCATCGGAGTAGAGCGAAAGCTCCTTTTCGCTCAGCGCGAACCGCGCATAGGCAGATCTCACCGCTTTCTCGATGGACTGGCGAAGATTGAGATAGTTGATGTTTGCCCTGGTTTTGCGCGCCAGGGCTTCACGGAGTTCCCCTTGTTTGCGGTCAAAAACTGGCAGGGGGATCGAAATCCGGCCGCCAAAAATATTGTCTTTATCATCGCGCTCGTAAAAGGGGCCGACCCTGATGTTGGGAACTCTCTCCGCCCTCGTGAGACGCTCCTCTGCCTCGGCGGCTTTCGCTTCCCGTTCGAGCGCGGCAAGATCAGGCCTTTTTGCCAACGCTGACTTAAGCAGCTCTCTTGGGGAGAGGCTTGGAGGTGAGACGCGGGCCAGACTTCCTGTAAACTCGATATCCCTGTCGTCCTCCACGAATAATTCGGTCCTCAGCCTGTAAAGCAGCTCTTCGGACTCTCTCTGGAGGGTGATGAGATCGCTCCTGGCCCGGTTAAGCTCAAACTCGGTGGTCGTGAGTTGCACTTCGGGGATATCGCCCGCGTCCAACCGGGTCTTTGCCGCCTCGTAAAGACGATTTCTCAAGTCCACCACCTGCTGAGACTGTTGGATTTTTGTTCTTGTACTCAGAAGCCTTAGAAAAAGTTCTGTAATGCGGAAGCGAAGCAATCTTTCAAAATCACCAACCTCGAATTTCACCTTTTCGAAATTTCTCTGCGCCGCCTCTCGCCGATACGTCGGCTGCCCGCCAATCTCAAACTCCTGGGTGATCGACACCCCGCCCTGGGGGATGTTCCTATTGGAGCCTTCCTCCGGTTTTTTGAGACGCCGGCTTGACACGTCTCCATCGAGTTCGGGATTGCGCTGCAGGAAAAGATTGGCCCG
>QHOM01000011.1 GCA_003218785.1 Verrucomicrobiota bacterium | reverse complement strand
CGCCAGGCAGTCGTGCACGTGAATCTGGCAATGCCACGCCCAGAATTGCAAGATCGACCCGCTCATGGGGCGGCAACTGCGCAGGTGTTCCACCAGAATCGATATAAATACGCTGTTCACCGACTTCGATGAGAAAAGCAAGCGGTTCACCGCAAATCCAATCGGCGGCACGTTGTGGCGGGCCAAGGCCGCGCATTTCATGTTGATCAAACGGCACTTTGCCAAAAAGCCGATCGTGCGTAGCTGGCAACACGCGGATTTTCCATGGCCCAATCCGCCGCACGTCTCCTGCTGTCACGGCCTCGCCGAATGAAGCGCCCGCACGTTTCGCAAGATCAACAGCCGAAGCCGAAGCAATGAGACGGGCCTGCGTTTTCGACATTAGAATTGGAACATCGATCAAATGGTCAAAATGCCCGTGCGTGACCAGGATCGCGTCCGGCTTCGGCGCCAGATGTCGCATTCCTTCAGCAACGCGAGAGATGTCCGGTTGAATGCGCGACCCGAGCGTGACGTTCAAAAGGTTCACCCGCGAGAAATAAGGATCGACAAGCAGGGCGTGGCCCTTGAATTCGAATTGATAGCCGTTTGTGCCGAGATAAGTCACGCGCACCCCGTCGCGCGAACTTGCGGCAGAATCACTGACAACCAGGTGCGCATAAGGACTCAGTCCCGCGCCAAAGGCTTGCGCAGAGAATCCTAGGAAAAGAAGAAGCGCGCGTTTCAAGTGTTCGTTGTCGAGGTAAACCCAGCTTTTGCTTACTGCAATGAAACCTCCAGCTTTTCACAGGAACACCGAAGTGATCTTTTCCGTGTGCATGCCCCTGAAACGGAAGCAATTCACTGCGAAACCGTTCGCGAGTCCGTGGCACGCTCCACGGTGTGTTTCGCCTCTCCCCTTGCTGAGGGGAGAGGATTGAGGTGAGGGGTTCCAGCCCAACCGTCGCCAGCGGCTTAAACGAACCCTCACCCTCCCCCTCTCCCTTCCGAAGGGAGAGGCGACCATGCATGCAACGGCGTATCCTCCGTCTCATCACCTAACTGACGATCAATCAACGCTCTCCCGAAGGCGTGTCATAAACAAGTTTGCTTGACGAATTCCGCGCGCCTTGTGACCTTCAATGATTGAAATGAGCGTGGAGTACACGGATGCACCTGCCACTCGCCCTGAAGCGAGCGCCGGAGATAAAATGCCGTGTCCATATTGCGGACACCCCTTGCCGAAAGATGCCGAAAGCTGCGACCGCTGTGATTGGACGCGTAGTGGCACGACTGAAACTGCGGAAGGCAAAGCGAGCGACGCGGTAGCGGTTATCCTAAGTGTGATTCCCGGGTTGGGACACATTTACAAGGGACACAAGCTGGCAGGCTTTTTGTGGATGGCTGGCGCCATTCCCGTAGGAATTTTCGTGTTTCTGGCCGCCATCGCGTCCGCGGGATTCGGGATCGGTCTCTTTTTCTTTTACCTCATCGCGGTCATGCTTCATGCCTACGCAGTTGATGATCGCGTCGTGGCGCCGAGAGAAGATGAGGGCGAAGAGTACTGAGAGCGTTGAAGCGCGTCGGGCAGCGCGCGCCCCGCGTGATCGCGTCCTGGCGACCACGACTTTTCCTGTGCTCCGCGTTGCCTAGAAGATGATGAGCGTTGTAAAGACTGTTTCAGCGCGAAGACGAAACCAGGACGCGAGACGCGCGTGCTAGCCGATCATCCATGTCACATTTCCAGTACTTGGGTTCACTCGCGAAGCTGGAAATTGTGGATCACCTTTCAGCACGCGCTGGATCAACCCTGCGTTTTTCGTCGCGCCCACCAGGAAACATATGTGCCGTGCCCGATTGATGAGCGGAAATGTGAATGTCAATCGCCAGGCGTTCAACTTGGGAACGAAATTTGCGACTACGCACCGTATTGTTTCCTCTAATGCAACAGTTCCAGGAAAAAGCGACGCGGTGTGACCATCGTCGCCCAGGCCCAGCAGAATCAGGTCGTGCTGGTAAGTCGGTTCACCGCACTGTGTCGCCAAAAGATCGAGATTGTCCTGGTATTCCTGCGCCGCGATTTGCGGATCGATTTCACCGCGCATACGCATAATCGATTTTTCAGGAACCGCGGCGGGCGCCAAAAGAGTTTCACGCGCCATCCTGAAGTTGCTCTCTCGATCATCCGGCGGTACGCAACGCTCGTCTCCGAACGTGATTCGAGTCAACTCCCACGGCAGATCGTGCGCAATCGCGGCAAGCCGGGTGTAAACCGGGACCGGAGTATTCCCGCCCGAGAGCGCAATCCGGAACTCGTTGCGTTCGCCAAGAGCCTTGTGCGCCTGGTCAAGAATGAAGTCCGCAGCGTCGTCGGCGAAATTCTTCGTTCGAATAACTTGAGGCTCCGCTTTCATGGGTGAAATACGCTACTTATTTACGCTAGCCGGGGGCTTAGTCGGCCGATTGATTCGCCTCTCCGTTTCGAAGGGAGACGGTAGGTGAGGGTTCAGCATTGCACCGTGCGCACGCCTCACCTCAATCCTCTCCCCGCAAATGGGGAAGAGGCGGAATCATGCAGACTGCGGAAAGGGCGAGCATCAAATCGTGCAGTGTGACTGGCCGCGCTTTTGTAGATAGCGCTGATGATATTCTTCCGCCCGCCAGAACGTCGGCGTCGGTTCGATTTGCGTTACCACCGGTCGACGAAAACGGCCGCTCATATCAATCTTTTTCCTGGACGCTTCCGCCGCTGACTTTTGCTCGGACGAATGATAAAAAATCACCGAGCGATATTGCGCTCCAACATCAGGACCCTGCCGGTTCAAGGTCGTCGGATTGTGGTTCGACCAGAAAACATCGAGCAGGTCGTCGTAGGCGATCTGCGATGGATCGAACTCTACTTCCACGACTTCGGCATGGCCGGTTTTGTCCGTGCACACATCTTCGTAGCTCGGGCTGTCTTTCGTTCCGCCCGCGTAGCCGACGCCCGTCGAGATCACACCTTTCAAATTTCGAAAAGTTTCTTCCACGCCCCAAAAACAACCTGCACCAAAGGTAGCTTTGTCCGTTTTCATTGCGACATGATGGAACGATTGTGCGCAGGGTGCAACCGTCCTCACGTTGCAGTTCCATTACTTGACAGTTGCTGGTGGTGACTTTGGTATTGACCTAAAGTCCTAGTAGCCAGCTGATGCCAAATCTGGCAGAACGTCAGCTAAACATTTTTCCTCAAATGAATTCTTTCGCCACGACTCTCGACCAGACTCGCCCAGTCCTGCCGGTGCGGCTTCTCAATGGCTGCGGCGCATTGCTGGAGAAAACCCGAATTCCGCGCGCGCCGCTTCGTGCAGTGGATTTGATCGAAACATCGAAGCGCCGTTGCGGTCTCGATAATTTTGGTGGAGGAGATTTTTTCGAGGGTCTCTCGCGATTGCTCGATTCCTGCCACCGCGAGTCTCGCCTTAACCTGATAGGGAAGATCGCTCTTCGGACCGATCTTATGCGCACATTGTGTTCCCGTTTGTTCATGCATCGCGACCGGCAGCTCTATCCGGGCATTGCACGGCAGGAAATTCGCGAACCGCTGTTTATCGTCGGCCTGCCCCGCAGCGGTACTACGCTTTTGCATACGTTGCTCGCAGCGGATCCGGAACATCGAGCTCCCCTCACTTGGGAAGTCATGACGCCATCTCCGCCTACTCGCGAGAATGAGAAACGGCGAATTCAGCGCGCAACGCAAAGTTGTAACTGCCTTAATTGGCTGGCACCCACATTCCGCCACGTGCACGCCGTGGGTGCGGAACTCCCGCAAGAATGTGTCGGCCTGATGACGCCCACATTTCTGAGCGATCAGTTTGATACGATGTATTATGTCCCATCGTATCGAGCCTGGTTCTTTCTTCAGGATTTGCTGCCGGCATACGAGTATCACCGCTGTTTCCTTCAGCATCTGCAATTCCGACAGAGCGCGCGCCGTTGGGTACTGAAGGCGCCTACGCACATGTTTGCCTTGCCAGCGCTCCTTTCCGTTTATCCCGATGCGCTCTTCGTCCAAACCCACCGGGCACCTCTCGATGCGATGGCTTCGGTATCGAGTCTCATAACGATCCTTCGCCGCGTGTTTAGCGATGCGGTCGATCCACTCATAGTTTGCCAAGAGGCGATCGGTTACTGGTCGGAAACGTTGGATAGATTTTTGCAAGAGCGCGATCGATTGGCAGCCAACCGCATTTGCGACCTGAACTATATTGAGATCCGTCGCGACCCGATCGCTGCCGTCCGGCGCATTTATGAGCATTTTGGCTGGTTGCTCTCGCAGAAAGCAGAGCAACGAATGCGCCTCGTAGTTGCGAGCCAGGCGCACGAACAATCTGGGTTGCATCGCTACGATCTCTCGCAGTTTTGCCTCGACCCAGCCGAGGGAGCAGAAGCATTTGCGGCCTATTGCGAACGCTTCGATTTATCTGCGCAGGCGGTTGGCAGACCAAGCCACCGCGCGAAAACGCTCGTTTTAAAGTAGCACCGCGGATTGCTGCGCCGATTTTCCCAGCAGCTGCAGACCGCCTTACATCACCCCAAGGTCACACAAGGAACCTGAACGATGCACCTACTCGTGCGGCAGTCGTTAGGCGGCTGGCTCGCCGAGTTGCTGGATCTGGCGGGATGAGCGAAAAGTCATCAGATGAACTTTGAAGTTCACCGTACGATCGACGCTGATCACCCCAGCTTGCTCGGGCATTTCCCCGGCGCGCCTGTTGTGCCGGGTGTAGTGATCCTGGACGAAATCGTCGCAGCTTTGACCGAGTGGCGCGAAGATTCTCGCCTTACCGCCATACGCGCGGTCAAGTTTCTAGCTCCATTGAAGCCTGAGCAGCCGTTTAGCATCTGTTTTTCGGTTAGTAAAGAGGGCGGGGGCGACGTTAATTTTTGCTGTCGTATGGAAGACCGCGTAATAGTTGAAGGTCGACTTGAAGTCTGTTCCGGGACAAAGTGACTTGGTGAACGCGCCATTATCTGACGCGCATACGTTTGAAAGCCGGCCGAGCGATCCGCGCCTGGCGCAGTGGCTCGAGGAATATCCACCGGCCGTATTCAGTGAACGGTTATATCAAAGCATCGAACTGATGGAGCGTTACAGCATCGAACTGGCTGTTGATCTATCGCGCCGGTTGAATCTGGTTGATCAACTCGGCGAGTGGCGATCAGCCGATGAGCTTTGCCACCTGCTTTCTTTTCAGCCGCGTTTCAAATTCGCCTTATGTTGGATTTTGGAACGTCTGGTCGAGACCGGTTGCACGGAGGCACGGACCGACGGGAAGATCCGCTCGTATCATCTGCGACACGCGCCGTGGCAACCCGATCTCAAACGCTTGCACGCAGTAGGTCTGAATATTGATCCAGCCAACGCGGCGACCCTCGATTTATTAGATCACGCTGCAAGCCTCTATCCGGCCGTTGCCAGTGGCGAGCAAAGCGGCGATCACAATCTGCTGGGACCGGGAGGAATACCGCTGTGGCTGAATTATTTTCACAACGATAATTTAACTTACGCGGTGAACAATTGGGTGGGCGCGGTACTAGCCGCTGATCGCCTTTCCACCCGGCGTACGATCCGGATTTTGGAAGTTGGCGCCGGCCCCGGCAGCGCCAGCGAAATATTGCTGCATTTGCTTGCCGAACGCGGGCTTTTGCCACGAATGGAACGCTATCTCATTACAGAGCCGAACGCGTACTTCCGGCGATGCGGCCAACGCAAACTGGCAGGACAGTATCCCAAATTGGCGCTGCAATGGGCCGCGCTTGATCTCGATTTGCCGTGGAACACTCAAGGCATCGCCCCGGGCGAGTTCGATCTCGTATATGCCGTTAATGTAATGCACATCTCCAAGGATCTTTTGTTTAGCTTGACGGAGGCGCGCTCGGCTCTGGCAACCGATGGCTGGCTCGTAATCGGCGAATGCCTGCGGCCCTTCGTCAATCAACCGATCTATCCGGAGCTAATGTTCCAGATTTTGGACAGTTTTACTAGCGTCCGGACAGATCCAGAAATTCGCCCGAATCCAGGCTTTCTAACTGCAGAGCACTGGCGCCGCGCATTTTCGCGCGCAGGCTTTCGGGGCGCCGAAGCGGCACCGGACATCGATCGCATTCGCGAGGTCTATCCGCATTTTTTCACCGGCGCCATTTGCGGACAAAACACCGTAACTGCAAATGACCCCGAAAGTTCTCGCGACTAAAACCTCGGAGGCGGATCGTTGGACGGCCTTGCCGGAGCGCGGCACACCCGCCTTGCTGCGAGTGATCGCCTGGATCGCGGTGCACGTCGGGCGCTGGACGGCAAGGCTGATCCTGTACCCGATCACATCTTATTTTGTAATCACGGCGCATGCGAGCCGGCAAACGTCCTACGAATATTTGAAGCGTGTGCGCGGCCATTCAGCCCGTTGGTGGCATGTTTTCCGCCATTTTCATTGCTTTGCCGCGACAATTCTGGATCGCCTTTACCTGCTGCGCGGTGAGTTCGAGCGCTTTGGCGTGACGCTTCATCGGAAGGAAATCTTGCACCGCGAAATCGAAAGCGGCAAAGGCAGCATCCTCTTGGGTTCGCATTTGGGCAGCTTCGAGGTGTTGCGTGCCTTGGGAGTAATGCAGCGAAGCTTTCCGCTCAAGGTGTTGATGGACACCGCGCACAACCAAAACGTCACACGCTTTTTTGATGCGCTTAACCCAAAGATCGCCAACACGGTAATCGCGCTGGATCGGCCGGATACATTGCTAAGAGTAAAGGAAAGTTTGGACGCGGGCTTCTTCATTGGCATGTTGGGTGACCGCGTCGCGAGCGGCGACAGGACCACGCAGTGTCAATTCCTCGGTGCGCCCGCTGCGTTCCCAGCCGGCCCGATCCTGCTTGCTGCCATGATGCGTTGTCCTGTGATCTTGTTTTTTGGCCTCTACCGCGGCGGAAACCGCTACGAAATTCACTTCGAACATTTTGCCGACGAAATCATTTTGGCTCGCGATCGTCGCGCCGAAGACATCCAGCTTTGGATGCAGCGTTACGTCCAACGCTTGGAGCACTACGCGCGCCTTGCACCTTACAACTGGTTTAACTTCTATCCGTTTTGGGAATTAACGGCCACTTGCGTAAAAGGTCTCAAGACCGCTGGCGAAACGTCGATTAACAAAACGGAAATTCGCACGCTCATCCCCCACTCCGGTCTGATGTGTGTGTTGGATACTGTAACCGAGTGGGACGATCGATCGATTGTGTGCATCAGTAATACGCATCGTGATCCGGCTAATCCATTGCGTCGGGGCGGACGGTTATCGGCTTTGCATGCTTTCGAGTACGGCGCACAAGCCGCGGCAGTGCACGGCGGATTGCGCGCCCGGTCGGCAGGCGCGACAGCGCCACCGGGCTACTTGGCAGCGCTGCGAGATGCACGCTTGTATGCGATGCGCCTAGATGACATCGGTTCCCCACTCCAGATTTCTGCGAGGCGCCTGTTCGGAGACGCTACTAATACGGTTTATGAATGTCGCGTTTCAGCCGGCGGTGTTCTTTTAGCTGATGGACGTATTACCATCATGCTGCGCGCGTGACGCTCCTTGGAGCTAGGCGGCATCTAACATCCAGGATTCAACTTCTAGAGTTCGCAGGCGACACGCCTGCCGCTACAGCTCTGTGGTGGCAGCCGTGTCGGCTGCGGACGAGAAGCATCACATCACGATTCCGCCGTCCACGCACAGCACCTGTCCAGTGATGTAGCTCGCATCCGCGGACGCTAGAAAAGCCACGGCACTGGCGACATCTTCAGATTGCCCTGCTTTGCCCAGCGGAATTTTGGACTGAATCGTATTCTTGATCTCATCCGAAAGTCCGGTGGTCATGTCCGTCGTAATGAATCCCGGCGCCACGGCGTTCACAGTGATGTTACGACTCGCCAGTTCACGCGCGAGCGATTTGGTGAAACCGATCAAGCCTGCTTTGCTTGCAGCGTAGTTTGTTTGCCCGGCATTGCCCATGAGGCCGATCACCGAGGTGATGTTAATGATGCGCCCGCTGCGCTCTTTGATCATCGCGCGCTCTGTGGCCTGCACGAAGTTGAACGCTCCTCTGAGGTTCGTGTTGATGACCATGTCCCAATCCTCGATCGGCATCCGCATGCTCAGCCCGTCGCGCTTCACACCAGCGTTGTTAACTAGAATGTCGATCTTGCCAAAGTCTTCGAGAATCCGGGCACCGACTTTTTGCACTGCTGCATGATCCGCGACGTCCACTGCGTAAGCCTTCGCTGCATCCGGTCGCGTCGCCTTAATTTCATTCGCAGTCTTCTTTGCGTTCGCCTCCGTCCGGCTGACGCACGCGACGCGCGCTCCTTCGCTCGCCAACCGCACCGCAATCGCATGTCCGATCCCCCGCCCTGCTCCTGTTACGACAGCGACCTGGTTCTCAAATCTCATGATTTTCCCAGACGGATCGACGCGTTTTCAGAAATGCGAACGGCCCGTTTTTAAGTTTCCAACGCGAGATCATCCGCCTTGCGCGCAGTATGCCGGCAATTATTGGCGTGTGCATCTTAATTCATATGGACTGCCACCACAGACGGATCATATCGTAAAGATGGCGAGGAAAGCGACTTCGATGGCCAGCGCTTCCTGAATATTGCGACTAAGATGATAGCGCAATTCCTCGAGACAGCGAACGCGTCTCAAAATTTCGGCGGTGCTGAAACGCTTCGCGAGCGCGGCCGTTTCTTTTCCCGCGTTGGGCAAACTACAGCATTCTACACCATTGCGCGATCGAAGAACATCAGACCACCAAGCGAATAATGTCTCGATCAGTGCGGCGCGCCGTTGCAGGTAGAGGCTTTCTGCGAGCGCCTTGTAGTATTGTTCCCGCTCTTCGAGCCAGGCACCATCAGTCGAATCCTTGTAGCGCGACTCCTCCTGTTTTAATGCCTGATCTGTTTGGCTTTTAATTTGCTCCCGAACTAGGCGTAGCAGACGCTGAAATTCCTGAGCCAATCGATACGCATACTGAATACTCCAGCTCTGTTCGCGGGCAGCCTGTTGCAGCAATTTCACGAGCTTTTCCTCTTCCACTTTATTTTGAGGTTGGCCGTTTGGCGCAAGTGGAATTGCGATGCATCGTGAAAGAATCGTCTCCGGTAGAGCTTCGGGTAACGCGCTCAGAAGGAGCAGCAAGGAATCCTTCGGCGGTTCTTCCAATGTCTTAAGAAACGCGTTCGCAGCCTGCGGTTGGAGCCGATCGGCATCGACGATAATCGCCACCTTGCGTCGGCCATTTGATGCACGCATTTGCAGGGCATGCTCAAGATCACGGATCTGCTCAATAACAATGCGCCGGGATTTCGATTCGGGTTGGGCAACGAAAATATCCCGAGCTTTGGCAGAGAAAACGTCGCTCACCTTTGTTCCGTTGACGAGGCTGGCTAGCTCCGCCGCGAGCAGCTGCTTTCCGCTGCCCGGTGACCCCCAAATTAAATAGGCGTGCGCGAGCCTGTTTTGTTCATTAGCGCGCCGCAAATATCTGAAAGCTGCTGTGCGGGGAAAGGCCATTTCAAATTTTCGATTTTGCCTTTGAAGCAAATCTCGGGAAACGCGAAGAAACTGTTTCCCAAATTTCCTTCTCGATCCCATCCGCATCGCGCGAGCCGTCGAGCAGCACAACGCGATTTGATTCGCGCGCGGCCAGTTCTCGGTACGCTTCGCGAACTCGCTCATAGAACTCGGCAGGTTGTCGTTCCATCCGATCCGTTCTACGCGGTCCTTGCATTCTTGAACGGGCGGTCCCTGCGTCGATATCAAGCACGAAAGTAATATCCGGGACGCAATCGCCGACCGCGAATGTGTTTAGCCGTTGGACAATTTGTCGGTCTAATCTTCGCGCCGCCCCTTGGTAAACAGTGGTGGAATCAAAGAAACGATCCGCGATCACGCAAACACCGCGTTCGAGCGCCGGTTTGATTGTCTCGCGCACGAGCTGACTTCGGCTCGCCTCAAACAACAGCAGCTCGGTCTCCGGTGTCATACCGGAGTTGTGCGGCGCAAATTGTAGAAGCTCACGAATGGTTTCGCCGATGGGCGTGCCACCCGGCTCGCGCGTAATTAGACAAGGCACACCCATCTGCTGAAGTCGCGTCGCCAGTTTTTTTACTTGCGTGGATTTTCCGCATCCTTCAGATCCTTCGAATGTGATGAATGGCAGCCGCTGCATCAGTTCGATTGTGAAATAAAGCAGCTCAAATGTCGAATAACGAGCGTGGCACAGCCATCTTGGCTGTGGGGCCTGCGGGGCGTCTCGCCTGCCAGCCGTGGATTCAGCAGGCAGGATGCCCGCTGGCCGCACAGGCTGGGAAGCCTATGCTACTATGAGGCATGAAAAATTTCTGGCTGGTGAAACAGGAGCCCTCCTCTTATTCGTGGTCGGATTTTGTCGCGGAGGGCCAGACAAGCTGGACGGGCGTCCGCAACTACACCGCGCGAAATAATCTCCGCAAAATGCGCAAGGGAGATGAGCTTCTTTTCTATCACAGCGGTGAGGAAAAAGCGGTAGTCGGCATGGCCAAGGTTACGCGTCCAGCCTACCCCGATCCCACGGCAACCGGGGGTGACTGGAGCGCTGTCAATCTTGCGCCAATCAAACCTCTGCGCCGGCCAGTGACGCTGCGCCAAATCAAAAGCGATCCGCGCCTCAAACGGATTCAGCTCGTGCGGCAATCGCGGCTCTCCGTTATGCCAATGGCCGCCACCGATTTTCGTGCGATTGTGTTGATGGGAAGATAGCGCAGGCGCTAGCGCTTTGCGCTTGTTCACATGACGAGCGCGATTGAAAATTTGCGGACATGACTTCGGTGGTTGCCAATCACTTCCTGCCGCTGGTCGCAACGGCGGCTGCCACGACGGATTCGATCGTTGTCTCCGTGCACGATGTTGCCCCCCACAGCCGAGACGTCACGGAAAAGATGATAATAGAACTCGCTCATCACGGCGTGCCCACCTGTTCTCTTCTTGTTGTGCCCGATTATCGCCATCAGGGTCTGGCCACTAAAGATCGACAATTCGTTTCCTGGTTGCGAGATTTGCAATCGGCCGGTTATGAAATTGTCATCCACGGCTATTTTCATGAACGGGCACGCCGCGCGAACGAAACGGTACGCGATAAGTTTTTTACTCGCCTCTACACCGCAGACGAGGGCGAGTTTTACGATCTCGATTACGACGAGGCACTCCGCCGAATCACAGCGGCGCGCGATGAATTTCGCGCCAGCGGTTTGAAGCCGCGAGGTTTTGTCGCGCCAGCCTGGTTGCTCAGCGCGGAAGCCGAGCGCGCCGCGCGGGATGCCGAGTTGGAATATACAACTCGGCTACGAACTTTGCGCGACCTCCGCTCAGGCGAGGAATTTCCTGTTAGATCAATTGGTTACAGCGTTCGAAGCAGATGGCGACGCGCAATCAGCCGTGCGTGGAACGCGACGCTCTTCCGGCTTTTAAAGGGCAATCCGCTCTTGCGGATAAGCATTCATCCGCCCGACTATTCTCATCCGGCCATTTGGCGACAGATTGTCGATCTTATCGACGCGACGAGCGGGTCGCGGACAGTGACAACCTACCAGGACTGGATCGCCGAACAAAGACTAAGACGCGGAGTCTAGACATGAGTAAGTGCGACCTTCACATTCACTCGCGCTACAGCGCGCGCTCGGAGGAATGGCTGTTTCGTCGTTTTGATTTTCCCGACAGCTACTCTGCTCCGAAGGAGCTGCACCGGCAATTGCTGGAGCGCGGCATGGATTATGTGACGATCACCGATCACGATACAATCGACGGCTGTGTGCAAATTATAGATCTGCCTCATAGTTTTATTAGCGAACAAGTTACGACTTATTTTCCGCACGATCCGTGCAAGCTACACATCCTCGTTTGGGGGATTTCACAAGAGCAGCACGGCGAGATCGAAGGTGTCCGGGATAATATTCTTGAGCTGCAACACTATCTCCAAACGGCGCAAATCGCGCACGCGGTTGCGCATCCCCTTTACAGCGTTAACGGCCAATTGGACGCGAGTCATCTCGAACGGCTCATCCTTCTTTTCAAGCATTTCGAGGGAATCAACGGTCTGCGTGACGCCCTTCTAAGCGATCTTGCCCAAACTCTTTTCAAGCAACTGACGCCAGACAAGATTGATGTGTTCGCAAACCGCCATAATCTGGCGCCCACGCACGCCGAGCCGTGGAAAAAGATTTTCGTCGGCGGCTCAGATGATCACGGCGGACAATTTGCCGCTTCAGCGTACACGGAAACGCCAGCGGCAGAGTCCGTGACAAAATTCCTCGAATACATCCGCAACGGCAATTGCAGCGCGCGAGGTTACGGTGGGACTCCCCTCGCCCTGTCGCACGGCTTCTACAATACAGTCGTCCGTTTCATCGAGGACCATTTCCAGGAAAAACTCGGGCCAGGCGCAGCGCTGTTGGAAAAAATGTTTTCGCGTTTTATGGAAGGACGCGATCCGACGGAATTCACGCTCGCGGAAAAAGCGAGCCTGGCTGGACAAGCTGTCTTATCCGGAAAAATTTTCGAACTACTCAAGCCGGCAAACGTGTCGCTCTGGAAAGAGCTTTCCGGGTATTTCGCGCGACCTGAAGTAAAGGCGAAACTCGCCGAGCAATTGGATGCAGTCAGTGAACCTGAGCGCCGCACATTTCTCATGGCCAACATGGTGGCCGAGCGACTTGTCTTTCGATTTTTCCAAAAGTTCGTTCAACAAATCAGCAGCGGCAACATGGTTGAAAGCATGCAGGCTGTCAGCGCAATTGCGCCGATCCTGGTGATTCTCACGCCGTACATCTACGGTTTTCACAGCCAAGCGCCTTCCCGAAAATGGCTCCGCGGCATTTTCAAAGAGTTGACCGGTGAAATTCCCGTCGCGCTGCAAAATTGCAAACGCGCGTGGTTCACTGACACACTGGACGATGTAAACGGCGTGGCGACTACGATTCGCAAAATGACCGCGGCCGGCGCAGCCGCTGGAAGGGAATTAGTCGTGGTCGTTTCGCGCGGCGAGCTGAACATCAACAACATCCCAATCAAGAATTTCAAGCCGATCGGCGAATTCGAGTTGCCCGAATACGAGCTGCAGAAGCTGAGCTTCCCGCCGATCCTCCGAATCCTTGATTACATTCAGCGCGAAAAATTTACCGAGATTATTATCAGCACACCCGGGCCGGTCGGATTAACTGGGCTGCTAGCGGCCAAAATGCTTAACCTCCAAACGAGCGGCATTTATCACACCGATTTTCCGCAGTACATCCGCATTCTCACCGAGGACAGCTTCCTCGAGAGCGTTGCGTGGCGCTACATGCACTGGTTTTATGGCCAACTCGACGTCGTCTTTGTCAACTCGGACGAATATCGGCAAAGCTGGGTTAAGCGCGGCTTCGATCCCGCGAAGCTGAAAATTTTCCCGCGTGGTCTCGATACCGAGCTGTTCACTCCAGCGCGACGTGAGCAGGCCTTTTGGGAAAAATTTGGCGCGAGTAACGGCCAGGTGCGGCTGCTTTACGTCGGCCGGATATCGCGAGAAAAAGATCTCGACGTTCTGGCAGATGCCTACCGGCGATTACGCGCTGAAGATCTTCCGGTGCAACTCTTCGTCGTCGGTCACGGCCCGTACGCCGAGGCATTTGCCGAATCGTTGCCCGAGGCATTTTTCACCGGCTATCTCACTGGCAAAGAGTTGGCCACGGCGTACGCATCAGCCGACATTTTTGTTTTTCCCAGCACCACCGACACGTTCGGCAACGTGATCATCGAAGCGCAGGCTTCCGGGGTGCCGGTAGTCGTCTCCGATTCCGGCGGGCCTAAGGAGTT
>QHOM01000133.1 GCA_003218785.1 Verrucomicrobiota bacterium | reverse complement strand
AAAATCCTGCGTCATTCCCATCGAGAGTTGCGCGAGATCGACCCGAAACTCGGTTTGCAGGCGATCGCGCATCTCACGCAATTGGACAAAATATTTCCGGGACGCTTCCGCTTCTTCAGCGAGCGGTGGAATTGTCATCAAACCCAAGATCGACAATCGCGGTAGCGCGAGAAGCTCTTCCATTTGGTCGGAAAGCTTGTCGGGCGAAAATCCAAACTTGCTCCCCTCGCCTGCCACGTTGACTTCGAGCAAAACTCGCGGATGCATCCCGTCCTCTTCTGCGATACGGTTGATGTCTTGCGCGAGCGCGAGTGAATCGACGCTGTGAATCATTTCAAACAGCGGCAGTGCGTGCCGGATTTTGTTCTTCTGAAGATGTCCGACAAAATGCCACCGCAAATTCGACGGCAGCTCAGGGATTTTAGCTCGCGCTTCCTGGATACGGCTCTCGCCGAACAGAGTGTGCCCAGCTTCAATGGCCTCGCGCACTTTGTCGGCTGGATGCGTCTTTGTAATCGCGACCAGCTCAACGTCGTCAGTTGTTCGACCCGATTTCGCCGCAGCTCGCGCGATCTGCTCGCGTACCCGCTCGAGATTTTCAGCGACTGAAGTCATCCGAAAAATTGTAGCGCAGGCGCTTCGCCTGCCAACTCAAAACAAAGAGGGGGCGGTCTCCGATCCTCTGTTCAATCTGCTGCGGCGGACTGGAGACCGCCGTTCCTTGCCATTGCGCATTTATTTGCTCGCAAATTGCTCAGTAACCAGGCAGAACGAGTCGATCATGAAACATTACTTACTTCTTATCGGATTCATCGTCGCGGTGACGTGTTCTAGTTTGCTTGCCCAGGAGAAAGCCAGCCTCCAGCCCAATGCAACCATCCTCAGTATCCTGCAGAGTGACACCGGCAAAACTGTCGAGCTACGCCTGAATTCTGGAGAGAAGATCGGCGGCAAAATCGAACAAGTTAACGATAATCTCGTCTTTCTTTCGCATCTGACCGGTGCGGAATTTTTCGACGGTTTCGTTAACATTAAAGATATTTCGGCGGTCGTGATTCGGAGCGCGGGGAAATAGCAACTCGTTTGTCGTCTAAACCGCGCGACAATGAGTATCAACGCTGCGCGCGGCGACAACAGCATTGTCAAGCCGGGCGGCGATCGCCGATACTCACGCCATGATCACCAAAAACATCGGCATGCTCCTCCTCGCGATTTATCTTATCGCAGTTGGAATACTTACCCTTACCGGCCTTGGCATCGGCATTCTTACTGGCGTGCTCGCGCTGCTGGCAGGAATTTTTATTCTGATCGGGCGCTAGCTGCTCGAAGATCACCCAAGTAATTCCATCATCTGTGTTGCGAGCTTCGGCCCGATTCCGCTTTCTTCATGTTTGAAATAGATGAAAGCGTCTTGCCAATTTGCTCTTTGCTGACGGACGAACTCGGCCCAGCATTCGATGTCGATCGTTTGATAATCTTCGCGCCGGAGGCGGAGATAGCCGTAATTGGCGGTAATCTCTTTTGGCGTTGCGATCGTATCGGTGTCGGCGATGCAAAGTGCGATATTGCGCGATCTCAGCCGTTCGAAAATTTCCTGGTCGAACCATGACTCGTTACGAAATTCGAACGCAGCACGCATCTCCGGGAGTTCGCGCAGAAATGAGCTCAGCACATCGACATCTTTCTTGAATGTTGGCGGAAGCTGAAACAAAACGGGGCCAAGTCGTTCGCCGAGCCCGCCAGCGACTTTGCAAAAGTACTCCAGCGTGTCTGCGCAATCGCGGAGCTTTGACCAGTGCGTGATCTTCTGCGGCGCTTTTAGCGCGAACCGGAATTTCTCTGGTGTTTGCGCCTTCCAGTTGTCGATTGTTTTCGTCGCGGGAATGCGATGGAACGTGTAATTGATTTCTGTCGTCGAAAATCGCTCGGCATAAAACGGCAACATCTTCGCTGCAGGCAAATCTTCCGGATAAAAATTCCCCTTCCACTCCTTGTATTGAAAACCCGACGTGCCGATCCAGAATTTCATGCAGGGTTGAATACCAAAAATTCTCTGGTCAGGTGGAACCTTCAAGGGAATTAAAAGAATTTGCCGGCATCCACCGCGTAGGCCGCATCCGAATCTAATATGGCAGTAAGCTTTCTCGCCTGGCCCCCAAAATTAACCGGAAGAGGGAGACTTATTGCCATCGCAACTAAAACAAGAAAGGGTAAATCATGAAGAAAATGCTTTTGAGCATTGCATTGGCATTCGTGGCGCCGTTTGCGTGGGGACAAGTTTCGCAGACTACCACGACAACGACCACGACTGAAGGCAGCGGGACGATCACAGAGTTCAGTCCTGGCAGCACCATTGTGCTTAAGGAAAGCAGTGGGCCGCGGCATTATCGCTTCGGCAAAACCGTTACTTATGTGACGCGCAGCGGCAAGGTCCTGGATGAAGACACGGTGAGAACAAGGATCAAGGTGGGTGTTCCCGTCCGGGTCCACTACGTTGGCACAGGCGACAGCATGATGGTTGATCGCGTGATTCTGGACGAAGACTAATATTTAGGTCTCGTTCGTCTCCGACGCGCCTTTCTGTTCTGCCTCCGGGCGAGCAGAAGGCGCGTTTTTTACAGCCGCAGCTCAGTCTTGACCTTGGCCTAAGGCTTGCCGAGCGCGCGGATGTTTCCTGTTATTTCTGTAACAACAGGATAACCCTCGATCATTCGCGGAATCTTTTCTTCAGACTCTGGATTTTTGCGGGCGAGCATGACCCTTAAACACGGAGTTCGGCCAGCTTCAGTTGTGCCGACATATACTCCAACCACATCCGGTATCGCCAGCAGCTCCCTATCATGCGCAGCAAGAACGGCGTTAATGTCGCGGTTCGGTTTTGGCGAACTTTCTTGCGCCATGTTCTGAGGGTAAACGACCGATAGAGTCAGGACGAAAACCAGCGCGAGAAGCCAGACCGTAGCCACTGTCTTCCGCATAAATCCATACTCACATTGCTATCAGTTCCCGACCATTGCGGCACCGAGAAAATTCAGCACCTGACCAATCGGATTGGCAAATGCGGCCGAGTTGTTGCCGGCGAAAAGCAAGCCAATCGCACGCGGATTTGTGGCGACATCCTGCACAAGCAGCGACCCCGAGTCGCCTGCTCTCAGGAAAGCGTCCGAGGGATTCGCGACCACAATCTGGCCGTTGAAGGTCTTGGTATACGTGCCGCCATGACACTCGCGTGTAAAGGTTACCTGGACCGTTGCATTTAAGCCGGAAACATGACTGCGTGTCAGCCCGGTCGTGCGTCCGCTTTTTTTCACGTTTTGATTCAGCGAGGCTGCGGAGGTGTTATGTGAAATTGTTCCAATCCCCAGAATGGCGCCATCGGTGCGCACCATACCGGCAACAACTGTGGCGATGGCGCAATCGACGTTGCTCGTGGATAACGACCTTTTTTTGACAAGAGTTCCGACGGTTTGTGCGAGATTCCTGTTGCAATTCTCGTCAATCAACCCCGGCTGAATAACAGGATCACCGGTGTGGGCAATTCTATTGTTACCGCCGAGTACCGTGTCTCCTTCAAGGACGTGGCAAGCGCTCAAAATGTATTGCGTGTTTCCGATCCGCACGAGCGCGCCAAGAGTGCCCCCACAGCAGTAGCCGTTGGCGAGATCGTACGCCCAGCCGCCAGAGGTTCCTAGTGAAATGGGTGGCGTTTGTTTTGACGTATTACCCATCGCGCGAATCTCGTCCATCAATTCCACCCGCACTGGTGTACCGCGAACTTCGCCCGGGAGATTGCGAATCGTTTGCTCCACATTCGCTGCCT
>QHOM01000132.1 GCA_003218785.1 Verrucomicrobiota bacterium | reverse complement strand
GAGCAGGCACGCGCCGTGGAGAGACTGCGTCACGTCAATATCGCCAAGGTTTTTGATTTTGGACGTGAGGGCGGAAATTACGTTTACGTCTCCGAAAAATTGCCCGGTGAAACACTTGCTGCATGGGTTGCCCAGCATGGCCCAATGCCGGCCGATGCCGTGTTACGCGTGGCAGAGCAAATAGTCAGCGTGCTTTCGACGGCCAAGTTTCACAAGCTTGCGCACTGCGCTATTCAGCCGTCCAACTTAATGATCGTTCCAGGACCGACGCCCGAAGGTAGTTGGCCATTCGTCAAGCTACTGAACTTCGGCCTGGCTGAACTCAAGTCCTCTTCCGAAAGCATTCGGGAGACGGACTCGGCGCGTGGCGAGCTCGACGAGCTCAACGGAAGTGACGGGCGCGAAGAAAGTTCTTCTGTGGCATCGCACTTCGCCAGTCCTGAGCAATTGAAAAATGGAACAACCGATTTCCGATCAGAAGTTTATTCTCTCGGCGCGACAATGTACTTTCTGCTGACGACCGCCGCGCCTTCGGCAGAGCTGCGCCGTGGAGAGCTCCAAGTGTTTCCAAAACCCTTGCGGGCTTTGCTCTCCCAAATGTTGCGTCGCAATCCCGATCAACGCCCAAAAGACCCGGTTGCACTGGCGGAGATGATTCGTCAGTGCCTGCTGAAGATTGAGCGCAGGCAGAGATTGGCACGCCGATTTGGCATTCCGCTAATTTCAAAGATTCCACGGACCACAAAGCGGCGACCCGAGCGGCTGCGGCGAATCGCGCTGGCTGCCAGTGCCCTGATTATAGCGGCAGCGGTCATCGCGGTATTGTTATTCTCGCAGGACATCGGCAGGATCTTGGGGCATCATCATGGGCCAAAACCAATTGGTGTTCTCGTTGGCGTCCGGGAATCTTCACCAACGCCGGCAATCCAAAGTACCGCAGCGAGTTCAGCGCCGGCCGCGTCGCCAAATGTTGAGCCCCGAACGCCTTCGGGGCAGACATCAAATGCGCAACTCGAAGCCGCTGCAAACCCCGCGAATTCGCTAGGCGAAACCGCGACCGCTCCAGCGACGACCGTCGAAAACTTAGCGCAAACGAACGCCACACCGAGGCCTGCCAATACGAATCAGACGAGTTCGCAGAGTAAAAAGAAGCGAGTTGCTTCGTCGCAAGGCCGTACGGGTTCAACGCGTCCTCAGATGATTGGCATCACCTCTGATGGAAGGCTGATTTATCGTTTGCCCTCCGGCCGTACCAAGGTCGTCGCGCCGGACTCGGACGAAGACGAACTCGTTCCGCGCCGGCATCGCCGCGCTTTTATTGAGAGGGATGAGACGTTCGTGCCGACGCAACGATTTGAGCCTGACTATTCTCCTTACGATTAGCGACTGTCGTGAACAAACCCTTCACCGGCTGTTGACGATTCAACCCAGGTCTCTGCTAAGCAAGATCGATAATCGCTACGGCGTCGGCTTGGCTAGAGGTGAACGTGTCGGCGCGAGCATCGGACTCCCTGATGGGCTGGCAATTGGAAATGCAAACGTCGGGGACGGCGACACGCCCGGACTTGCCGAAATGACAGGAGATGGCGAGACCGTCGGCGTCGCAGTGGGAGTTGGCGGAGGCGGGATGATATTTTCCCAATGATGCAGCGGCACGGTCGCGCCGCCAATTTCATCGACCAGTTTTTGGCAGCGCGCCTGAATTTTATCCAGGTCCGGCGGACCAAATGGCTTGTCAGCCGTTTCAGGAAAAATCAAATAAGTCACTTTGAGATCGCTCACTGGGCGGTTGTACGGAGTCGACAACGCGTTAATTTGCTTCGCGATCCGCAGCGAGGCCTCGCCGACCCTGTCATTTGGCCCGATGTCGCCCACGATCGCCGGATAAACTGCGTCTGCGAAAATGACCAAAGCATAATCTCCCACTTTGGGAGCGTCCTTTCCGTGCGCGAAAGCTCCCGCCAAAACGATATAGGGATCGGTGGCCCCAATCAGAAAACTGAACTTTTTCAGCGTGGTGACCTCGTCCCGCAGCTGCGTCAGCGCGGTGCGGAGCTCCCGTTTTCGCTCAGGCGTCGTCGCCTTGAGCCCGTACTCAGCTTCGACTTTCTTCAAACGATCCTCGGTCGCGGGGAGATAAGGATTCGGCGCAGCGCCCTTTTTAGGCCAGCGATAACTGGTGAATGGTTTGAAATTCGTTGTCACACCAGTTCCAATTGGCATCCGGTCCGCGTCGGAACCATCTGCATCGACGTCCATGTCCGCCTGGAGCAGGAGCGCTTTGCGGTGACTTTGAGGGTGCTGCAATTGCAGGACGGTTTGGCAATCGAAAAAATTGTGCCGTGAAAGAAGCTCATCGAGATGGACAAGATTGTCGCGCAATCCTTTTACTTTGGTTTCGTAAAGCTGAGCGAAGAGGGGCGAAACTGGATCGGGTGTGAGCATGGCCGCCAAACCGGGCAACAGCGCGGGCAGTTGGGGACTGACTTTGGCCAGCTCCTCGATAGTCTTGTTCGGCGAAGGCAACCGCGCCTGCAATTTCAGGTCGAGAACGTAACTTTCCGGGTCAACCCGCTCCGTCGTCGCGTCAGCGCCGGAATGCGTCTCGACCTTCGCGTGAACTGTGACGCCGTTGAACAACTTCGCCGTATCCAGTTTGCCGGTGATAATCGGCGAACGGAAACGTGTCGGTTCCGGGGAAGGGGTAACAGTTACTTCCGGCGGCGGTACGTGTTGCAGTCGTTCCAGTGAAATCCAACGATAAACAATTGCAGCGAAGATCGCCCCGAATAAAACGAGCACGAGCCGCCGCCACGTCCGGAGACGAATTCTTCCCACGCGATTATTTTTTTATCCAAGCGACCATCGCTGCGATGATCCCGATCACGCTCAAGACCGACATTGTGCCTGCGGGCATGACTCTTCCGGTCCGCAGAAACTTGGGAATGAACTGCGCAGCAAGGAGAAGAGAAATAATAAACGCCGTCGCCAGCCCAACCGCGCGATGTTCGGGCAGAAGAAATGCGCCAACCAGCAGCAAGACCCCAGTGATTAAGCCGGCGATGATCGACGCCACGCTGCCTGCTTTGACGTAGCCGACGATGCCCCCGGCGATCGTCAGAAGGCCAAAAACGATAAAATAAATTTTCGCGGCTTCCATGTGGGTGCGCCTCGCGCATTGGTAAGCCAACACGATGATGCTGTCCAGCGGCGACGTTGCCTTGAACGGTTGTAGCCGGCATCGGTGATGCCGGCCAACCGGGGTTCCCGATCCCGGCTACAGTTGCACTTCACTGCCCTGGCTCGCGTCGTTGTAAAATTCGATTTGGCGTCCGCCGAGGCGCCGTACGACGCGCCAGCAGTGACTTGCAGCAAAATCTCTAATCTCTGCTTCAGACATTCCTCGCAGGATTCTTAGCTCTGCCGGCTGCGTGACAAAATACTCAGGCTTGTTCGAAAGTACCGCTGCAATCTTTGCCGCGAGGGCTGGCAGATGCTCGTGCATAAAATTTGCCGATCTACTGGTCGATTTCGCGGCGTGCGGGCGCGCGATTTTTCCTGGCCGGCGCAGGCATTTGCGGCGGCGGTTTTTCTTTGCGATTTAATTTTTCTCCCAAAGCAAGATGCGCTTTGCGGCTTGGGGTCGCTCCGCGCGCGTTCGGTTTTTCCATGTCGGCTTTGGTATTTCTTACTCTTTCTTTTGCTCTTGCTCCAAATCCAAAATAAAAAAACATTGCTTCAGGGCAGGAGTAAGAGGACGAGCAAGAGCATGAGAGCATTGACTGTCTTGCTCGACTCACTGGCGCGACCGCTTTCCTCGGCTAAATTTTGCGGATGTTTTCGGAAACGATCGAGCTGCGCGGACACATCATTGACTCGCTCATTTTGCCAAAGGTGCTGGATCAAATCTTGACCCGCGGCGCGAATTTTAAGATTGGCGAGATCGAGATCGGCAAAAAACGGGCGGATCAAAGCTTCGCGCGAATCGAAGTCTCTGCCGAAACAACCGAAGCCCTCGACGAGCTAATCCTGCGCCTCCGACAGCACGGGGCCGAGGTTGCCAAACGCGCGGATGCGCAACTGGCGCAGGCCCCGGCGGACGGAGTTTTTCCGCGCGACTTCTACGTGACAACCAACCAGCAAACATTCGTTCGATGCGATGGCAAAGAGATCGAAGTTCAGTCTGCCATGATGGACAGCGCAATTGCAGTTGACCGAAAAAAACACTCTGCCCGGGCGGTCAAGTTTTTCGACGTCAGTAAAGGCGACGAGGTTGTAGTCGGTCATCAGGGCATTCGCGTGGTTCCGGTGCAACGTTCGACGTCGCGCACTGACCTGTTTCAGTTCATCAACACGACCATCGATGCCGATGAACCGAAGTCGGCGATCATTCGCGAACTGGCTCGGGAGTTGCAACGTGCGCGCAGAGCGAAAGGCAAAGTCGCGATCGTCGCGGGACCTGCAATCGTCCGGACAGGCGCTGGCGAGCACTTGGTGCGCCTTATCGAGTTGCGATATGTCGATCGTCTCTTCGCCGGAAATTCATTTGCAGTTTACGACGTGGAACGGGCGCTCTTCGGCACCTCCCTGGGAATGAATCTCGATCTTGCCTTCGCGCGCGGTGGCCACGAAAACCACATGCGTGCCATCAATGCAATTCGCGAGGCGGGCGGAATCTCCGCAGCCGTTCAGAAAAAGATCCTGACCGGTGGCATTATGCACGCCTGTGTCCGTCGCCACGTCGATATCGTCCTGACGGGTTCGATCCGCGATGAGGGACCGATTCCCGGTGTAACAATAGATGTGGTCGAAGCTCAAAAGGTCATGCGAGAGAAACTCGCCGATGTGACCCATGTGCTGCTGCTTGCGACGATCCAGCATTCGCTCGCCGTGGCCAGCATGCTCGCCCCCACTGTGAAAACAGTCTGTGTTGACATCGATCCATCGGCAGTGGAGAGGGCGGTCGAGCACCAGCCGCTACAATCAATCGGCCTGGTCACAGATGTCGAGCCATTCCTGCAGGAACTCGCTGATTGCATAGCCGATTCCGGACCGGTCGCGGCCGACGATCGCAAAAGGCAATGATTCGCGAATAAAATTGTCGATCCTATGCGCGAGTTGCTCCTTTGTCCGCCGGACTTTTACGGAATCGAATACGAGATCAATCCTTGGATGAGTCGCGCCCGCGGCGCGGAAGCAGCACTTGCGCAAAAACAGTGGAAAGACCTGTACGCCACTCTTTCCAAATTGGATTCCAAGATCGATTTAATCCCGCCGCAGCCAAAGCTTCCTGACATGGTTTTCACAGCCAACGCGGGACTCACGATTGGTCGCAAATTCATTCCAAGTAATTTCCGGCACAAGGAGCGCGCGGGCGAAGCGCCGCATTTTGCCCGCTGGATGGAAGAACACGGTTACGAAATCGCCTGGTTGCCCGATGATCTCTACTTCGAAGGCGAAGGCGATGCGCTCTTTGGCGGTGATGCGCTCTTTTGCGGCTACAAATTTCGTTCCGATATTCAATCCGTTTGGTTCCCCGCGGCCTTCGATGAATACGGGCAACGCGCAATCCGCGAACATGTGACCGAATTGATCGATGTCTTGCCCGAAGAGGCGATGCATTTTTCGTGCAATGCCGTTGTCATTGAGCGCGAAATCGTTTTGCCGGAAGGCGCGCCGAAACTCGTGGCCACGCTGCGTGACCGTCTTTATCGCTGCCACGAATTGCCGATGAGCGAATTCATCAAAGCTGGCGGCGCGTGCAAATGTCTAACGATGTTTATGCCGCAACGGCAACACGCCGGAACATAGGCTTCCAGCCTGCGCGTGGCGTGGCAAATGTCGGCGCGTTCAGTGATCGCGCCCTACCGTGTCCGCTTCGCTCGCAACGCGGCCTCGATTTTCCCGAGCGGCAGACAATTCATCACATCCGTTTTCGTCAGCCATCCTTTGCGCGCAATACCGACCCCGAACCACAAATCCTGGAGACGTTCGACGCGGTGGGCGTCCGGATTGATTACGCACTTCACTCCTCTCTCTTTAGCGCGCGGCCACCAGCGCCAGTCGAGATCAAGCCGTTTCGGAGCCGCGTTAAGCTCGATCCAAGTGCCGGTACGCGCCGCCACATCGAGAATTGCCGAAATGTCGATCTCGTACGGCTCGCGTTTCAACAGCAAGCGGCCGGTCGGATGCGCGAGCATGGTGACGAACGGATTCTCCATCGCGCGGATGACGCGCCTGGTCATGTCCGCTTCGCTAAGATTAAAAACAGAATGAACCGACGCGACCACGTAGTCGAGTTGCGACAAAACTTCATCGGGAAAATCAAGCGATCCATCGCGCAAAATGTCGCATTCGATCCCAGCAAACAGACGAAAGCCATCGAGCTTTTTGTTTAGCTTGCGGATCGTGGCTATTTGCGCGCGCAGCGCTGCTTCGTCGATCCCGTGCGCTTGAATTGAGCTGCGGCTGTGATCGGCGATCCCGAGGTATTCGAGTCCTAGCGTCTGTGCCGCCTGCGACATTTCCTCAAGCGTATTATGGCCGTCGCTCGCAGTCGTGTGGCAATGAAATGTGCCCCGCAAGTCTTCCTTCTCGATCAGTTTCGGAAGGGAATGTTTTTCCGCAGCTTCAAATTCGCTGCGATTTTCACGCAACTCCGGCGGAATGAAATCGAGATCGAGAGCGCGATAAAGTTCGGCCTCATCGCGCACCTTCGGAATTTTCTTTGTCCCTCTTTTCTTTTTCGCTTTAGGATCTGGCGGCGACGGCGCGAGACGATATTCATTCAGCGTCCAGCCGCACTGCAACGCGCGGCTGCGCAGCCCGATATTGTGCTCCTTATTTCCAGTGAAATAAGCGAGGGCAAAAGGATATTCCGCAACCGTCACCACCCGCAGATCGCATTGAATACCGGAACGAAGCCGCACACTCGATTTCGTCGGGCCTTGCGCGATGATGGATTCCACCAACGGATGTCCAGCAAAAAACTTCGTGATCGCTTCCGGCTTTCTTGTTGCCACCACAAGGTCGACATCATGCACAATTTCTTTTCGTCGCCGATAACTGCCTGCAACATGGGCCTGTAGCGCGTCAGGGCGCCCAGCGAGATCGCTTTTCAATGTTTCGGCTTCATTTGCAATCTGGCCGAACTGAAAATAACCGGAATGCCTGGCTCGTTCCTCAATTGCCCTGCAGATCTTGGCCTGTGTGGTTTCGCCAAAGCCTGGCAATTTCGCAACTCGGCCGGTCTCGCACGCTTTCAGCAACTGCCCGATCGAGCTGATTTGGAGCTCTTCATAAAGGGCTTTGATCTTTTTCGCGCCCAGACCGGGAATGGAGAACAACTCCAGAATTGCCGCCGGGAATTCCGCGCGCAGTTCTTCCAGATATTTCAGCGAGCCGGTTGCCGCGAGTTCTTTAATTTTATCCGCGATGCTTTTGCCAATGCCAGGAATCTTGCTGAGTGCCTCTTCGTTCTTCAGATCGGACAGGCTACCACCCCAGGCTTCAATCGAGCGCGCTGCATTCGTATAGGCTCGGATTTTGAAGGGATTCTCGCCTTTCAATTCGAGCAGCGTGCTGATTTCTTCCAAAACAGCGGCGATCTCGTTTTTGGTCATTACTCGAGCCGTTACCGTTAGCGCAGATTGTCACATCGTCGATGAACACGCGCAGAACATGGTGGATCGAGCAGTCCCTTGCTCGATGTGTTAAAATAATGCGCCTTCGGCACCGTACCTAGCATCACGCGACGGAGCGCGCGATCCACCCACTCTGTAGATCACATGTGCCCGCGGCGCTGGTAGAATTGGTAGCGTGCAATGATTGAATCGACATACTTCCGGGTTCCGGGAAAATCGATGTTTTGGAGGAACTTCTGTACCGGTATGTCGGCGACGCCATCTCCACCGCTCCATCGTTGGGCGCGGCTGGCGCCGGCGTTGTACTCGGCCAAGGCAAACGGCAGGGGATCTGATTGCGTTTCCCAGTGTTCGAACGCGCGACGCAAATACCAAGTCCCCGCCTCAAGATTTGTTTTTGGATCGAAAAGTTGGTCGACGCGAAAGTTGGCGACCTTATTTTGACGCGCCCACTCCTTGGCCGCTTTTTCGCTCACCTGCATCAGGCCGCGCTCCCCAGCGCCGCCATATTTTCTGGGATCAAACCAGCTCTCACGCCAAATGACCGCCTTCACGAGCATCGGCTCGAGATGATGTTCCTTCGCGATCGCGCGAATCAGCTGATCGTACTGTTGAAATCGGGCCGGGCTCATCCATTCGTAGAAGGTGTAGACCGGGTCGCCCGATCGCACGGCGAGCAAGGCGAAACTCACCGCCACAGCAAGCAATACGCAAAGGATCAGTTTAAAGGCAAATCGTATCACGTCGGCATCAAATCTCGTGCTCCCAGTCGCGCGAGCAATTAAATTAGCCTCTCCGTTGCATGGCAAAAGCCAATTACATTCGCGTCATCATTGATCGAGCAATCCATCGGGAGCTAGATTATCTGGTTCCGGAGCCATTGGCGGAGCGGGTCGGCGTCGGGTCCCGCGTACGCGTGCCCTTTCGCGACAAATCTACTCTTGCTACGGTCGTCGCGGCTCTAGACCACAGTGACGCGGAAAGTATCCGGCCCATTGAAGCGGTCATCGGCGAAGCGCCGATTTTGAGCGAGCAGTTGCTAGAGCTCGCGAGATGGATCAGCGCCTACTATTGCTGCCCAATCGAAACGGTCATGCGCAGTTTGCTACCGCAAGTCATTCGACGCGCGGAAGTAGGATGGAAGAAGCAACTGTTCGTGCGGCCTGCGCGCAAGATCGACAATGAGGAAATTGAAAAACTAAGAAAACGCGCCCCGCGTCAGGCGGAACTTCTCGAGGCGATCGCGCAATTGGAAGGAGCGATGCGCGCAGCGGATCTCCTGCGCCACACATCTCTCGACAACCAGACGCTGCGCGCGCTGGTCAGGCGTGGACTCGCGGAGTTGCACGAGGAAGCGGCCCTCCGCGACCCGCATGCCGACGAGCAATTCATCGCGACGTCGAATCTAGTTCTTAATGACGAACAGTCACTTGCACTGAAGGGAATTACGCAGGCGCTTGACTCGCCGGAAAACGCGCGCCCGATCCTGCTCCATGGCGTTACCGGCAGTGGGAAGACTGAAATTTATTTGCAGGCAATTCGTGCCGCGCTCGAACGGGGACGCAGTGCGATTGTTCTCGTCCCGGAAATTTCGCTTACGCCCCAGACGGTGGAGGGTTTCAAAGGCCGTTTTGCCGAAACGCAGGACGCGGTCGCCGTGTTGCACAGCCATTTGTCCGAAGGCGAGCGCCACGATGAATGGCACAAAATTCATTCCGGCCGGGCGCGGATCGCCATCGGGCCGCGCAGTGCCGTCTTCGCGCCGCTCAAAAGCCTGGGACTCATCGTTGTCGATGAAGAACACGAAAACACTTATAAGCAGGAAGAAGCGCCACGGTATCACGCGCGGGACGTGGCTGTTGTGCGCGCGAAAATCGAGAAGTGCGTGGTTGTACTCGGAAGCGCCACGCCATCGCTGGAGAGTTATCACAATGCAACAACCGGCAAATATCGCCTCGCCGCGATCGCGATTCTCTCGGGAAAATTGCGAGGCGCCATTGCCGATCGTCTGGAGAAACGCGAACAGACAATCTTGTTTCTAAATCGGCGCGGGTTTTCCACGTCGCTGCTTTGCAGCAATTGCGGCGAAGCGCGCAATTGCCCGAATTGCAGCGTCGCGCTCACGTTTCATCGGCATGTCGCGCGGTTGAGTTGTCACTTGTGCGGGCATACCGCAGCCGTGCCCAGGAAGTGCCCGGCTTGTGGCAAGGACGCGCTGATTTACGCCGGTTTCGGCACGGAGAAAGTCGAATCAACCGTGGCGCACATTTTCCCAAAGGCGACGGTCCGCCGCATGGATGCCGACTCGATGACGCGCAAAGAAGCGTATCGGGAAACTTTAAGAAGTTTCCGCACGGGCAAGATCGACATTCTCGTCGGTACGCAAATGATCGCGAAAGGTCTTCACTTCCCGAACGTCACGCTCGTTGGAATCATCAATGCCGATCTTGCACTGCATCTGCCCGATTTCCGTGCAGGCGAACGCACCTTTCAACTTCTTACCCAGGTCGCCGGGCGCGCCGGACGTGGCGAAACACCGGGCGAAGTCTTCGTGCAGACTTACACTCCATTTTCGCCGTCGATCCAGTTTGCGCGGCATCACGATTTCGCCGGTTACTTCCAACAAGAACTCGAGTTCCGTGAGCGCTGCGATTTTCCGCCGTTTAAACACGCAATCCTGATCACGGTACGCTCGGCTCACGAAGGCCGCGCGAAATTGTCGGCCGAAACTTTAAAGCGCCGTTTGAAAGAGGCGCTGCCAGAGGAATTCATTTTGGGCGACTCAACACCCGCGCCGCTCGAAAAATTGCAGGGCCAATTCCGCTTCCACATCTTGCTCGATGTCGATCCTTACCAGTTGCTCTGAGAATTGCATTCCGGTTGAGATTTGCCAAAGACTACCTATGAAAAAGCTCTTCGCCTTGATCTCGCCAATCGCGGCGCTGATGCCGCTCTCGACCCAAGCCCAACAGAGCAGCGGCACGCTTGCCGGATTTCTTTCCGGGCAAGGACTTGCCGGCGCAAAACTGGAGCGGCGATTCGGTAATCATCTTTTCGCTCGGGTTTCCATTAACAACAAACGCGCTGCGCTGATGATCGACACGGGAACGCCTATCGACAAAGACAGCGCGACGACGTTTGGGCTGAAGGTTGAAAACACCGCCCGTAACGTGGGCGGAGTTTTCGGGGGAAGATGGGAGAATACGGACATTAGCTCACCTTCGTTGGATCGCATATCCCCACAGTTAGCGAGCCAAGCAGGCCATTGATATGTGGCAGCCGGCGGGAGATGCGCAAATTTGGAATGATCATCGATTGCACGCGGCAGATGCTTTATGTTAACCCGGACCGAGCGCTGCGGTCAGCGAAAAACTGGCGCGATTTCTTTCCGGGCGAGGCTTTACCCGAGTGCCGATACGGCTGAACTCGGACAATCACTTCGATGTGCAAGGCGCGCTCAACGGCCGTCCGACTCGATTTATCGTCGATACCGGTTCGAGCACCACGTTGATCGACAAAAAAACTGCGATGCAAGCGGGCATTGGTCCAGCGGGGACTGCTCTGGTGTCGGATACCGAAGAGCGCCCGGATCGAGCGGATCGCCAGCGCCAATGTGAAAGAGCTGGCGAGCGGCGGCCTTACGATTTCCAACGCTGAAACTACTGTCGCAAATATCTCCGGCGAAGTATTGCACTCAAAAAACGCCCCGGAATCGAATGCGGGATTGCTCGGGGCAGAATATCTCGCCTTCGACTTTGCCACCATCGACGTTGGCGGCATGACATTGTATCTGCGTCATCCAGATTCGCGCTGAGCGGTTGCAGCCTAATCAATCCGAAATCGAAAATCCAAAATCGAAAATTGAGGTGAGCCGGCAGTCGGATTCGAACCGACGACCTGCTGATTACAAATCAGCTGCTCTACCAGCTGAGCTATGCCGGCGTTTACCTGGGAAAATACTCTCTGGTGCGTCTCCCGCGAGCGTGTTTCTATACGCCCTTTCTATACGGCTATCTTTAACGCTTCTAAAGGCCTCGTTTTGGATTCGCCCGGAACGCACGCGCGGTTATTCGCATCGTTTTGGCCTTCCTGCAACGACGCACCCGCTGCGTCCCTGGAGCGGCCGCGACGTTTGTTCGGGCAACACTCCACCGATGCGAGCGCGCAGATATGAGCACGTCAGACGAAAAGGTTTGGCAGACAACCGCCGTACAAAACCTGGTCCGGTACAGGCCATCGGGAACATACTTTGCGCGCTTCCGTGTTGGCGGGAAACTCGTGTGGAAAAGCCTGAAGACTGCTACGTTCTCAGTGGCAAAGCAGCGGCTGCCCGACACACTGCGTGAGCACCGATCGAAGCTCGAAGTGTTTGCGGCATTTGCCGACGGCAAAATGACCGTGTCAGACGCGGCAGATGTGTACCTCCATAAGGTGCGCGCAAGTGTATCGCTTAAGCCCCGATCGAAAGATTACTGCGAGATGATGATCGATTTCATTCGCCGCTCCTGGCCGTCGCTATTCGCCACGGATGTCCGCAAGGTGACTCAACGCGATTGTGAAGCTTGGCTCAGCCGATACCAACAGCAATACGCACCGAGCGTCGTCAACAACAGCATAGGCACGCTGCGTGCGACCTTCGATCAGGCAATTCGCACCGGTGCGCGATTCAACAATCCGGCTTCGGGGCTTTCGCGGATGAAGATCCGCCAGAAACGACTGGAGCTTCCGTCCCGCGAAGAGTTCCTAAGGTTTGTCGACGAGATCCGCAATGCGGGCGCGCGACAATCGAAGGATTGCGCAAGCCTTGTTTGCTCTCTCGCCTACAGCGAAGTGCGAGTCGGCGAGGCAAAGCACATCACGTGGTCTGACGTAAACTTCACGCGCCATCAATTACACGTTCGAGGAGATCCGGAAACCGCCACAAAAAACGGAGAAACGCGCTACGTGCCGATGATTCCGGAGCTTGAGCAAATGTTAATCGAATTGCGGGCACAGCGGCCGAATGAGCCTGCGACCGCGACCGTGATGCGCGTCTTCGAATGCCAAAATAGCATGACGCACGCGGCAGCGAAGATCGGGATGAAAGGTATTACGCATCACGATCTGCGCCATCTTTTTGCGACAATTTGCATCGAGAGTGGCGTGGATATTCCTACTGTTATCGCGGTGGCTCGGGCACAAAGACGGCGGCACGTTGTGCATGAAAACGTACGGACACTTGCGTCAAGACCACAGCTTCGCGCAGGCCCAACGGGTGAGCTTCCGTGTCGCAGCCTAACGAATCCCGCCGACATCTGTGAAAGAAACAGAGCAGGCGGCTCCCCCGTTATCTTTTCATATCGACCTTGGCTAGCCGGCTTTCCATCTTGCAGCGTGTTAACGCAGATTGCCTCTATGCGGCAGGAATTAGACTGCAAGACGCCGTCTAATTATAGTTAGGCCACTTCCATGCGCTTGGTCATATTCGACATTGACGGCACACTGACACAGACCATGAAGGCCGATGAGGAGTGTTTTGTGCGTTCGCTCGCTGCAGTGTGTGGCTTCAGCGATGTGGACACCGATTGGTCGCGCTACAAGCACGCGACTGATTCCGGTATTTTCCGCGAAATTCACAAGACCCGCACCGGACGGCTTCCATCACCAAGCGAGACTTCACGGTTTCGGCAGCACTTCGTTGATTTGCTTGCACGGGTTTCATCGGAAGCTGCTTTCGCAGCAGTCACAGGTGCGCCTCTGTTACTATCACGCCTAGCTGATCGCGGAGAGCATCGAATTGCGCTTGCTACTGGAGCATGGCGTGACTGTGCTCGTCTCAAGATGGCAAGTGTTGGCTTGTGTTACGACGATTATCCTGCGGCGTCTGGCGACGATGCGTTTGACAGAGAGTCCATCATCAGGTTGTCCATGCAGAGGGCAGCCGAGCGATATGGTAGCCTTGGTAGCACTGTTTACGTTGGCGACGGGGTTTGGGACGCTCGGGCGTGTCGCAGCGTTGGCATTCCGTTCATTGGCATTGGCACGGGCAGTCGCGCGACACGGTTGTCCGCAGAGGGAGCTGTTTGCATCTTCCCTGATTTCAGTGACACGGATTTATTTTTGAGCAGGGTGTATGAGATTACGAACGTGGCCTAACCATGCGCCACTCGCTTTAAGCAGCAATGAAGCATCCGATGCAGCTCGTGCCGCCATCGCTTGATCACTTGCCGAGCTACGTCGCGGCATTGAAGCGAGGTTGGTCGCCGGACAACATCAGAGGCGTCGCCGCGTCGATCGATGAACTCGCGCAAATCGAGAAGGATGCGAGCTTATTCATCGAGCGCCTCACCGACCGCGACGCAAAAGGACCGCCGGT
>QHOM01000131.1 GCA_003218785.1 Verrucomicrobiota bacterium | reverse complement strand
GCTGTTCGCAGGGCTAGTTCTTCACAATCTTTGGCGGGAAAAGCCAGAGCAGCCTTCCTCTACGCAAAGAAAGATCGATGTCGACCAGCGCGACGCCGGCCTTCGAAAGCTTAAGCGAGGCGCCAGTCAACGCGGAAATGGTTTTCGTAAAATCAGGTTCGTGACCAACGATCATCAAGCTTTCAACGGAGTGTTTGCTAATTATCCACTCTAGTTCCGCCGGCCCAAATCCAGGCGCAAGTCGCTGTTCTTCGCGACACTCCACACCAAGATGTTCGGCTGCGATTTCTGCTGTCTGCGCAGCGCGCGGGAGTGGACTGGTCAAAATTAAGTCCGGTCGCACTTTAAGTCGTACAAGAAATGCGCCGACTTCGTGCATTTCTTTCTTACCGCGCTTGGTCAGAGGACGTTCGTCATCCGATTTTTTCCAGTCCGGCCAATCGGCTTCGCCATGTCTAAGGAAATAGAGCTTCATAATAATTTTATCCGCCTTTCTAAAGGATCTGCCATTTTGGCCGGCGCGTGCGCGGGTCCATCTGCCAGAGGCGCGTTCCGCCCAGGAACGCATTGCGATTATGTCCGCGTTCAACTCCCTGCGGAAGTTCATCCAATTTCTTGGCGTTTCCACCGCCCAGGACGATGTAATCGGCGATGAGTGATTTCTTCAACTGCACGAGCGCGTGCTCGACGTCGCGCCGCCAGGCTCTCTCACCGAGTCGGGCCAAGCCCGGTTTGCCAAGGTAATCTTCAATGATGCCGCCGTTGCGATACGGCAGATCCCCCAGTTCGAGCGGGAGGACGTAGTTGCTCCACACAAGGGCTGATCCAAGGCCGGTGCCGAGCCCGAGAAAGAGCATTCGGCGCCCGCGATAACTGCCAAGCGCCTGCATGGCCGCGTCGTTAATGATATGGACCGGTTTGCCAAACGCTTTCTCGAAATCAAATCCCACCCAGCCTTTGCCCAGATGTTTTGGCTCGGTCACGATCTGTCCATCGCGCACCGGGGATGGAAATCCCATCGAGATCGCGTCGAATTTCCAGTGGCTGACCAATGGTTTCATCTGCGCCACGATCGCGCGAGGCGTCAACTTCAGCCCGGATTTGAATTTTCGCTTTTCGCGACGCGAAATCATCAATTTGACGTTTGATCCGCCGACGTCGATGACGAGGATTTTTTTCTTCATCACTTCTTTGTGTCGGCGATTGAAGTAATCGGAGTCAATTTTTCGGCTGGCGCAGTGCGTTTCGGTTTAGGTGTTTTTTCTGCCAGGCGACGCGAGCGCTCCAGTTCACGCGCTTTCACCCGATCATGGAGAAATTTCGGCAGAACTAGGTCGATAATTTCGTCACGCAAATCAGGTTGCTCGATGGGAAAAGCAATTTCGACGCGCCGGAAAAAATTGCGCGGCATCCAATCGGCGCTGGAAAGAAACACCTCCCGTTGACCGGCATTCTCAAAATAATAAATCCGGCTATGCTCGAGAAACCGGCCCACAATGCTGAAGACGCGAATGTTGTCGCTCAATCCGGGGATTTTTGGTCGCAAGCAACAAATGCCCCGAACGATCAAATCAATGGTCACATCCGCGCAAGAAGCTTCGTAAAGCTTCTCGATCGTCTCCTGATCGACGAGATGATTAAGTTTAGCGATGACGCGGGCCGGTTTCCCCGCCAGCGCGTGATCGCGCTCGCGCTCGATCTTGCCGATCAGTCGTTTGTGGAGATCGAAAGGAGCGACGAGCAATTTTTTCAGACCGGGATAGCCGGCCAGACCAGTGAGTGTGTTGAAAACCACGGCCACCTCTTCGGTTAACTGCGGCTCACAGGTAAGCAGGCTAAAGTCAGTGTAAATGCGAGCGGTGCGCGGATGGTAATTGCCAGTGCCCAAATGAACGTAATGACGAATTCGATCGGCATCGCGTTTCACAATGAGGAGCGCTTTGCAATGCGTCTTTAAGCCGACTACGCCGTAAACTACGTGCGCGCCAGCTTCTTCCAGCTGCCGTGCCCATTGAATATTGGCAGCTTCGTCAAACCGGGCGCGTAACTCGACCAAAGCAGTGACCTGCTTCCCTGCTCCCGCCGCGTTAATCAGGGCCTGAACAATCGGAGAATCGCCGCTGGTGCGATAAAGGGTGATCTTGATCGCGAGCACCTGCGGATCCTGCGCAGCCTCTTCGATTAGTTCGACAACTGGATCGAAACTTTCGTAGGGATGATGCAGCAGCACGTCCCGACGGCGCATCACTTCAAAGATGTTCACATGCGGCGGGAGCGCCGGATCACGCACCGGTAGGAATGGCCGGTCCCGGAAATTCGCGAACGCATCGTTCGTCACGAGCGGCATGAGATGGGTCATTGAAAGCGGGCCATCGACTTTGTACACGTCCGCTTCCGTCAGGTTGAAGAACTTGAGCAACAAGTCGCGGAAATCTTTCGGGCAATCGGCTTCTACTTCTAAACGCACGGCATTGCCGCGGCTGGAACGCCGCAGTTCTTGTTCAATCGTGCGCAAAAGATTTTCCGCTTCCTCCTCGTCGATGTAGAGATCGCTGTTTCGGGTGACGCGGAACGCGTGGACGCCGTCGAGGATAAGGCCCGGAAACAACTCGCCAATGTGCTGCTTGATGAGGGAAGCGAGGTAAATGTACACCCAAGGTTCGTCGTCGCCCTTGCCGCGCGGCATCGCGATCAGACGTGGAAGCACGCGCGGCACCTGTACAATTGCATGAAGCTGCTCCCCGCCTCGCTGGGTCTTGGCGCGGATAAGGAGGTTGTGGCTCTTGTTCAAGAGCTGCGGAAACGGGTGACTGGCGTCGACGGCCAGCGGCGTCAGCATCGGAAAAACTTCCTCTTGAAAATACTTGTGCATCCAGGCGGCGCGTTTTGCGCTCAGTTCGGTCATCTTGGGAATTCGGCTGCCATTTTTCGCGAGCAGCGGAAGCAGTTCGTCGTTCCACAGTGAGTACTCCGCTGCCACCAATTCGCGCACCACGCGCTGAATGTTGTTGAATGTCTCCGTCGGGCTTAACCCATCCGGGCTCACGTCGCTTGTCTCGCTTTCGATCTGCTGCTTGATCCCTGCGACGCGGATCTCGAAAAACTCATCCAGGTTCGAGCTGAAGATGGTGAGAAATTTTACCCGCTCGATGAGCGGCTGCGTCGCATCCTGTGCTTCTTCGAGAACGCGACGATTGAACTCGAGCCAGCTCAACTCGCGGTTGATGAAATTCCGCGGATCGGAACAACGATTTGCTGTGGGTACATCCTCCCGCACGAGCTCGATCCCGGCGGAGGGCTCGTCGGCAACACTGGTCTTGGCAACAGCTGTAGGCATTTACCTCTTTGTTGAATGCGTGACTGAAAAACGACCACCCACGAAATTCAAGCAACCACTGCTTGAAAAATTAGGCAAGAGCCAGACACACTGCCACCGGGCGCGTTATGTCGTGGTCGCGAGAGTTTGATGTCGGATGTCCTCGGCGGCGGCGGCATAAACTGCCTCCTCGGCAATATTGGTGGCGTGATCGCCTACGCGTTCGAGGCAACGGCCAACGAAAATCAAATTCAAGTAGCCCCGCAACTGCTCCGGATCCTGCGCCATCCGCTCAATTAATTTGCGACTGGCCGAGTGGTTCAACTCATCCAGCTTTTCATCGCGCGCAACGACCGCGCGTCCGAGATCGACATCCTCACGCACGAAGGCATCCACACTGTCCCTAAACATCCACATGGCCTGCTCGTACAGCGGCCGGATCAATTCGACCTCGGCTAACGGCGGATGCTGATTTAACTTCCGCGCGCGTCGCGCAATCGTTGTCGCCTGATCGGCCATTCGCTCCAGATTCGATGAAAGCTTCATGGCGGCAACGACACGGCGCAGATCGGAGGCTACCGGCTGAAACCGCAACAAAATTGCCACGCCATCCTTATCGATCTGCATCTCGAGCTGATCGATCTCTTCATCGTCGGCGATCGCATTCGCGCAAAGATCGTCGTCGCGATCGAACAAGCCTTTCATCGCCCGCTCTAAACTCCGCTCGGTCAGGCTGGACATCATCAGGACGTTATTGCGCAGCGACGCCAGCGCCTCGTCAAATGTGCCGAGAATATGTCTTGAGGCGATCATCGATTGTCAATTTAATCTTACTCTTCCTCTGTTCTTGCGGGCAAGGGAGCGCTTGCCCTACAATCATCAGCCAAATCGGCCAGTAATATAGTCTTCCGTTTGGCGCTCGCTCGGATTTGTAAAAATTTTCGTGGTCGGCCCAAACTCGATCAGCTTTCCAAGATAAAAGAAAGCCGTGTAATCGGAGATGCGTCCGGCCTGTTGCATGTTGTGCGTTACCGTTACGATCGTGTATTGGGTTTTGAGCTCGTAGATCAATTCCTCGATCTTGGCTGTGGCGATCGGATCAAGCGCCGAACAGGGCTCATCCATTAAAAGCACTTCCGGTTGCACCGCGAGCGCGCGCGCGATGCAAAGCCTCTGCTGCTGGCCGCCGGAGAGGCTTGTCCCCGGCTTATGCAAATCGTCTTTTACCTCATCCCAAAGCGCGGCCATGCGAAGCGATTTTTCCAGACGTTCATTAAGGAATTTTTGGTTGTGCGCTCCGTTCAATCGCAAGCCAATAACGACATTCTCGCCAATCGACATCGTCGGAAACGGATTCGATTTTTGGAAGACCATGCCGACTCGGCGGCGAACGATCGCCGGATCGATGGTGCTCGAATAGAGATCTTGGCCCTGAAGGAGCACGCGCCCCTCGATACGCGTCTTCGGCACCAGCTCGTGCATCCGGTTGAGACAACGAATAAAAGTCGATTTTCCGCAACCGCTAGGCCCAATGATCGCAGTGACCGCGTTCGACGCGATGTCGAGCGTCACATCACTAATGGCGCGTTTCTGGCCGTACCAGATCGAAAGATTCTTCACCGCGAAAGTCAACGGTGGCGCAGGCTCGGCGGTTGGGGGAGGCTCGGCTCGCCTTTCGACACGTTCGACGACGGTTGGATCCGGATTTGCCATAAGTAAATTATCCATTCGCCAAAAAAAACTAAACGACCGACGCCGTTCGCTGCCGGGT